>DAOVXH010000046.1 GCA_030636255.1 Methanomassiliicoccales archaeon | reverse complement strand
CCAAGATACCCTGAACCGGAAACATTTCCATTGGCCGAGCTGTTTGATATTGTACTGGCATCATTTGAACCCACAAGGCCGCCGAGATATTCATGACCAGAAACATTTCCCTGGGCTGATGAGTCTGATATTGTTGCTCCAGCATTATTTCTTCCAACAAGACCCCCGGCATTATAAGCGGTCACAGTAGCATTGCCATAGGCTGTGCAATTGGATATAGACGCGCTATTGGAATTCTGACCAACTAGGACACCTGCAACCTGATATCCGCTTATATTTCCGGTTGCTGTGACAGTGCAATTGGATATACTTCCAGCATTGTTAAATGCGACAAGACCGCCAACATATGTATATCCAGTTATTCGTGCTACCTCTAGGGATGTGTTTGTTATTGTAACTGAAGAATCAATATATCCAAACAAAGCCTGATAATCATCTGCTGGGGCTGAGCGGTTGATGTATAAATTTGAAATCATATGCCAATTACCGTCCAGACTGCCTTTGAACTGAGCAGATTCATTTCCAACAGGAGCAAAACCTTCACCGCCTGCAACACTAGTGCCCCACATCTGGTTAGATTCTGTAATATCACTAAGGTCAACATTATCTGTCATTGTGTAGGCTCCGTCTTTGCCCATTGCCATGAGCTGTAATTGATGAGAATTAGAAATTTCAAAGCTGTACTCCATTTTCAGGAATGGCCTGGTGCTGCCATTGACTATGAACCAGGTACTAACGAAATCCCAGTTAGCATTGTCGAATGTAAAATTGTTCATCATGTCTGATGTATTGTGGCCGATTTCACTACCGTCACTTGTTGCCTGGCCAGAGGTATCAATGTCCCAAAAACAATTATTTTCTGCGCCAGCATTGTCATTGCCTATAAGACCACCAAAGTCCGATCCTGATGCTGTAACAAAGCCTGTAGAGTATGAATTTTCCAAAGCACCATTTTTGAAGCCAACAAGGCCGCCAACCGAAGATTCACCCTCAACGTTTCCAGTGGCATAACAATTTGAAACTGCGATTGCAGCAAAATTGGAACGGCCAATTAGTCCGCCAGTGGAGGTTGTTCCTATAACATTTCCAGAGGCATAGCATTCGGTAATGAGGGCGATTGTATATCCAACAAAACCACCAGTATATCCGAAACTAGATGTCACATCTCCAGTTGCATATGAATTGGAAATTTGATATAAGCCAAAACCAGCAAAGCCTCCGGTTCCAAGGTCACTGCCGCTGACAGTTCCTGTGCTATAGCAATCATCTATAGAATTAGTATTTTCACCAACAAAGCCCCCAACTTCACCTTTGCCAGTAACATTTGCTTCTGAATAGCATACTGATGTGCTACCATCACTTAATCCAACCAAACCCCCAACTCTATCACCAGTTCCGGTAACTGTGCCCAGAGAATGGCTGGTCATTATGCCAGCAGAACTGCCAAGCCAGCCAACAAGGCCGCCAATATCGTTCTCACCATTTATTGTTACATCAGCAGAGCAGTCCCTCATAATGCCATCGTCAAAGAAGCCAATCAGGCCGCCATTTCTATCTCCTCCAGGGAAGTTCATGTTCCCAGTTACATGACAGTTGGTGATTTTCAAGCCACTACCTTGTGCATATCCAGCAATGGCTCCGTGATACCAGGCTGTGCTGACCAGACTCACATTCTCCAAAATGAGATTTTCAATTGTAATTCCAGTACCCTGAATAAAGCCAAATAAACTAGCACCACTATTTCCACCAGTATCAGAGAATAGATTGCTTATAGTATAGTTCTGGCCATCAAAATTGCCAGTGAATTCTCCAGTGAGTGTTCCAACAGGATCAAAACCTCCAGCCCAGCTATGTGTGTCCAAGGCATCAATATCATTTTCCAAGATGTAATCCCCATCTAAATCGAGATCCATGTCTTGAAGGTCAGCTAAAGTAAATATCTGGTAAACAGCATTGGTTTCATTGATTGGTCCAGAAGCCGAACTTACGCCGACAAAAACACTCAGTGGTGTTGCAATCATTAGTAAAGCCAGTATTACGGATATAGGTGCATAGAATTTCTTCATGTAAATATCTCCAAATTGGATAAGATGACATGGTTATTTTGATATTAAAGATTAGTCTTTTCTTCTATATTTATACTCTATAGCGCACCCGCCCTCAAAACTAACCATACACGGCCCTATGGGACTGGACGGTGTGCAAGCTTTAGCAAAAAGCGGGCATTCCTGGGGGTCCATTTCACCCCGCAAAACATCGCCGCACTTGCATCCTGGCGGTTCTTCATATTCTTTCTCATAGACCGGTGCCAGTATCTCGGCAAATTTTAGTCTTGCATCGTATTTTGCATATTCGGGTTTGAGCTTTAGTCCGGTGCCAGGAAGTACCGGAAAGCCTCGCCACTTCACGTCGCAGGCATCAAAAACAGTTGCCATGGCATTTTGGGCCTTGGTATTTCCTTCTGGTGAAACTACCCGGGTGTATGCATTGTCCACCCTTGCTTCACCGTTCTTTATCTGGGTAGCCAGCATGAAAATTCCCATTAGAACATCAAGAGGTTCAAAACCTGCTATTGCCTGGGGTATTCCATAGTCCTTGGACAAAAATTCATACATATTGCTGCCAGTTATGACGCTGACATGGCCAGGTTCCAGCAATCCCTGAACCTTCACAGGACCGGATGATATCAGAATTCGCAATGCTTCTGGAATTGTCCGGTGGCAGCATAAGACCGAGAAGTTTTCAGGTGGTTGGCTCTGCAGAATTGCAGCAGTTGCCGGGGCGGTGGTTTCAAATCCAACGCCAATGAATATTACCTCATTGTCAAGTTTTTCAGCAAGTTCCACAGCTTCATTTATTCCATAAACGATTCGAACATCAGCGCCTTCGCCCTTGGTTTTGAGCAATGAACCAGATTCTGATGGAACTTTCAGCATATCCCCGAAAATGGCTATTGTTTTTCCTGCCCTAGCAAGTGCTAATGTCTCTTCGATTTCTTCCGGGGTTGTGACGCAGACCGGGCAGCCTGGTCCCTGTCGAACATCGATTCCGACTTCGGCCAGCATATCTATTAGGCCGTGCTTCACTAAAGAATCTTGATGGGTGCCGCAAACATGCATTATCTTGATGTCCAGGTTCATGGATTTTAGCTTGGCCATAATTTCGTCGGCCATCTTTCTGTCGCGCATCTGGAACATCTTAGTCCTCCAGTTCCATTCTCAGGTTCACAACAGTACATTCCTTGCCCTTGATTACTTCTATCTGGCCTTCACATTTTGGGCATTTAAAAATTGGAACACCGATGTGCATACTCTCTGAGTCCTTGACCTTCATTGGGCCTTCATAATCACAATTTTTGCATTTAACTTCTGCCTGGACTGGTATAATATTCAGGGCATCATTTGCTATTTTTGGCTCTTTTTCAACCAGAGCTGTGAAACCAAATTCAAGGGCGCCATGGGCTAGAAAAGTAAGTTCTCCAACTTCCAATTTTACTTCCTTAACAAGAATAACTGGCCGCTTTTCCATTTCCTGCTTTACTAAATCAACAATAGATGAAATAACAGAAAACTCATGCATCTGGCGGGCCTCCGTCGGCAGCGTCTTCCGATGGTCTTCCACCATCGGCTGCATCTAGGACCTGTTTCCAGATCTCGATTGTCTCCAGGGCATCCTTTTCTTCAAGTGTCTTTATGGCAAAGCCAGCATGAACAAGCACATAGCTGCCGATTTCCACCTCAACAAGGGTAATATTTGCTTTATTGGTAACGCCTTCACCATATTCGACTGTAGCCTTGTTGCCGTCAATTTCTATTATCTTACCTGGAACTGCTAGACACATGGTATCCTCCTCCTGCCAGTTGACCGAAGCTTATGCCCCCGTCACCATTTGGAACAAGCTTGTGGGTAATGAGCTTTACGCCTCTTTTAGCAAGCTTATTCTCAAGTATATCATTGATTGCGAGATTGTAAGAAACTCCGCCGGTGAAGCCCAATGATTCTGATGGACTGGCAACTTCTATTAGGCCCTCGAAAAGTGCCTCAACAAATGATCGGGACAGATTGGAAATCTCCTGCTTATCCCGAATCCCGGAGGGTTCGGATACTGAATAAAGCTGGCCAAACAGGTCAACAGTGTCAACAATGCCATTGTTAATCTTGGCCTGAAAATCATAGCTGGCAGTTCCTTTTCTCAGGTATGGTTCAAGCTTCATTGCCGGCTCTCCATCGTAAGTCATTGTCTGGCATATGCCCAACCAGCATGCCAGGGCATCCAGAACACGACCTGTGCTGCTGGTCTTCGCGCTGGAGTCCATGATTTGTGCCAAAACATCTGCTTCCTGGCCTGTAAAATATGGCTGGCCAGTGCCTAACATTTGTGTTATGGCAAATACCAATCTTCTTGGGTCCTCAACCGCTTTATCGCCTCCAAGAAGCGGAATATATGAAAGATGGCCAGTGCGCTCAAACTGACCTTTATTAATCTGCAAAATTTCACCGCCCCATACCTGGCCGTCAGTTCCGTAACCAGTGCCATCGCACCCTAGAACTGTCAATTCCTCAAGACCGTGCTCTGCTGCAAGGCCAAAACCATGGGCTGCATGATGCTGAATTTCAATAACTGGCACATCCCATTCTTCGGCTAATCGTTTCCCGACTCCCCGGCTGGAATATTTCGGATGCATGTCTGTAATTACTGCGTCTGGCCGGGAAATGCCATAAAGGCGCAATAGATGCTTTAACGCCTCTTCCAGGAAGACTGATGTGTCATACTGGTTGATGTCGCCAATATGCTGTGTTTGAATGGCCTTGCCAGCAATACTAATAGCTCCTGTATTGTTCATATCTGCCCCCACAGCCACAAGTGTCCTGTCATGTGGCAGATTTAACGGCTCAGGAACATAGCCCCTGGACTTTCTTACAAAGAACTGGCTGTTCTTGTACGGAATGATAACCGAGTCGTCCACTCGATTAATTACTCGGCGATTGTGAATTAGGAAAATATCTGCGTTCAAAGCCATAATTTCTTCATCTGTCACAGCCATTGGCTCCCCAGGAAGATTGCCAGATGTCATGATTACTGCGTCATGCTCCAGGTTGTCAAATAACAGGTGATGAAGGCCGCTATATGGCAGGTAAATTCCAACCTTGTCCAGGCCCGGTGCTGTGTCATTCAAATAATCAGATTTCTTATCAACCAAAACAATAGGTCTGGCTGTGCTTTTCAACAAGGTTTCTTCGTGGTGGGAGATTTCAGCATATTTCCTGGCCGTTTCAATGTCCTTTACCATGACAGCCAAAGGCTTCTGGCTCCGATTGAACTTGCTTCGCAAATAATCAATGTTTTCCGGTAAACAAACAATATGTGTCCCGCCCCAGGACTTTATTGCACCTATTTTTCCTGCATCCACACCTGTGGCAAACATCCCTATCTGGTCATTGGTAGGGACACCCTCCAACCTGTATCTGGGACCGCAGTCTGGACATGATGTTGTCTGTGCATGGAACCTGCGGTCTTCTGGATTCTCATACTCTGCCTTGCAGGACTGGCACATTGGAAAGTCGTCCATTGATGTTTTTGGTCTATCATATGGCATATCGTAAATTACTGAAAATCGAGCGCCACAATTTGTGCAGTTTATAAAGGGAAATTTTTCCCTGTTGCCTGGCTGAAATAGTTCTTCCAGACAGTCTGGACATATTGCAGCGTCCGGCGGAAGCGGAGAATTCCTGTTTCCGGTACTGCTTTGAATTATTTGAAATTCAGAGTCTGGCTCGGTGGATTCTTCCATTGAATAATCATCAATTCTGGCAAGCGGCGGGAGTGATTCTTTCAGCGCGTCCATGAAAATATCTGGATTTCCATTAATAATAACTTCAACATTGGAGCCGGTGTTCAGAACATGACCTTTGAGTCCCAGCTTTTTAGCCACCCGGTAGACAGTAGGACGGAACCCTACACCTTGAACTATTCCCTGGATAATTATTTTCGGCATGGAACCTCACAGGCCGAATGCCTCAAGGAGTTCGTTCAAGCCTGTTTCTTTCCTGGCATCGGTGAATATGACTGGCACATGTGGATTTATTGCTGCTGCGTCCTTTTTCAAAATCTCAGGGTCAATTTCCATTATCTCTGCCAGGCCCATCTTGTTCACCACGATGATATCAGAGCAGCCCATTAGGATTGGATGCTTCCTTACCATGTCATCGCCCTCGGTGACAGAAACAATGGTGACCTGCTTCTCACTGCCCAATGGAAAATCTGCCGGACAAATCAAATTGCCAACATTTTCAATGAATAATACATCAATATTTTCCAGATCCAGGTGGCTTATGGCATGGTCCACCATGTGGGCGTCCAGATGGCATTCTTTTCCTGTGTTAACGTTCACAACCTGCATTCCGTGGGCCTTGAACCGCTTGTAGTCATCATCGCCTGTTACATCTCCGGCAATTGCGGCACATTTCAATCCTCTGGCATGTAAAATATCAGCCAGCTTCTCTATCAGAAGTGTTTTTCCAGAGCCTATTGCCCCCAGAAAATCATATGCCCGAACATTGTGCTTCTTCAATAGAGCAGCATTGTCCTCGGCTATTCGTTTATTGGCAGCCAGTATGTCGGCACCCAGTTCCACGTCGCATGTCATGTGCATAGTATCAATCCTCATAAATTCTAGTCAGTATTAAGTTTTTTGTCCAATTCTTTGAACAACTGAACAATCTCATCTCCGGCCTCAACAACCGCCGGAGTCATTGGCATGCCAGTATCCAGTATTTTTGGCTTTATGCCTATAATTATTACCTCTGCACCGCACATTGCTTTGAGCCGCTGGATAGTATAACTCAATGGTATGTGGTGGGTGGTGAAAATTACCTCGTCAACTATGCCTGGTTCCACAATTTCGGTGGTTCCTGGCTGGCCTTCAATCATTGCCGCATCAAGGATTATTATGTGACTGGGACACATTTCAGCAATTTTTTTAGTGAAATTCTCTGGTAATGTTCCAACATCCAGTGTGATGAAGAACTTGAGCTCTCCAAGTTCTCTGATTATGTGGGGGGCTATGCCATCGTCTGCATTAATATCATTACCCATTCCTATGATGACTGGCTTACTCTCTTTTGTAATTGATTTTAAGCCTTCAGATATGTTTATCATAATATCAGCCTTTATGCCGAAGTTACTTGATGATTAGTTCGCCGCGCTTGAAATGCGCCAATTCATATTCATCAGTAAGCTTGATTGCATCCTTTGGGCAGGATTCCTCGCATTGCCCACAGAAAGTGCACATGTCCAGGTCGAAGTGTGGGGTCTTTTTCTTCTTGTCCACCGGTTTTGGAATGTCCACCATGTAGCATGCACCAGACGGACAGTCCTTGGCGCAAATACCACAGCCAATGCACAGATTAGTGTCAAACTTTATTTTGGCACGGATGTCCTTGAATGGTTCAAGCTTCTCATATGGATACATTACTGTGACTGGCTTCTTGGTCAACTTGCCCAGGAGCATTGGAATCATATAGCCTGGTCTGCTCATTTCTTTCCCCCCTGTGCATACCAATCATTGGCAAACTTCCACAGGCCAGCTTCATCTGTCACAGTTTGAGTTTTCTTATCAACATCAATTATTATTACACGGTCCATGCAGCCCATGCACGGATCTATGCCAGCAACTATCATTGGTACGTCTGCGATATGTGCTCCCTTGAGATTGAAAGCTACGTTCATGATATTGGCATAAGTTGGCGCCCTTATCTTCAAACGCTCTGGCTTGTCAGTTCCATTGGCCCTGAGCCAGTGAATATCCTCACCCCTTGGTGCTTCAGTACGGGAGAATGCCTCGCCCTCTGGCACTTTTCTTGGAGTCTTAACCCTATATTCGCCCTTTGGAAGATTCTTCACCAGCCATCTAACCATCTTGATGGACTCAATAGTTTCCAATGCCCTTACCACGTACTGGCCATGAACATCGTGGGTGTCTGAGGTAATAACATCAAATGGCACTTCGTCATATGCTGCATGTGGGTCTGCCTTTCTAACATCATACTTTATGCCGGATGCCCTGAGCCTTGGACCAACCGCAGTTAAACGCCTGGCATCTGCCGGTTTCAGCACACCAACGCCCTGGGTTCTTTTCAGGATTGTGTCCTCATTTAGGCCAATATCAACATATTTCTGCATTGCAGCTTCAAGCTTGTCCATTGCCTTCAGAGTTTTCTGTGCTATGTCTGGTGACATGTCACGCCTTACTCCACCAATTGTGTTGTAGGCATAGTTTACACGATTTCCAGTGATGATTTCCAAAATATCCTGAACTATCTCACGGTCATCCCAGGAGTACATGAATAGGGTATCAAAGCCCATCTCATGGCCAGCAACACCAACCCACAGCAAATGGCTGTGAATTCTTTCAAGCTCATTAACAATGGTTCGAAGGTAAATGCCTCTCTTGGGAACCTCGGTGCCGAGAATCTCCTCGGTAGCCTGACTGAAATTTGTTGTGTGGGTGAATGAGCATATTCCACAAATTCTCTCTGTAAGGTAGAGGTTCTGGATATAGGACTTGGACTCGGCCAGTTTCTCGATTCCTCGATGAATGTGGCCAATTCTTACATCTGCAGCAACAACAGTTTCACCTTCAACTGTTATCATAAATCTTTCTGGTTCTTTAAGTGCTGGATGTATTGGGCCTATTGGAATTGTAACTTCTGCCATATCAAGCACCTCCCTTTCTTGGGTCAACCCAATCTTTTCTCAATGGGTTTCCTTTTTCGCCCCAGGTCTCTGGAAGGAATAGGATATCCATCTGTGGATGGCCACGGAAATTGACACCCAGCATTTCGAAAGCTTCTCTTTCGTAAAGAACTGCACCGGGTATGACCTCGGATATTGTGTCTATATTTAGGTCGCTCTTTGGAACCAGTGTCTTGAGAACTATTAATCTCTCTTCTTTTTCAAGTGCAAATGGATAAACCAATTCAATATCATCGCCAGTATCTCTAGCTCCTATCACACATATGTACCTGGTATCAAATTCCTTGTGTAATGCCTGAACCGCATCTACTATTTTTTCTCTGGGCACGGTGGCATAAATTCTATGAAGTCTTGGATTTTCAATAGCCAGGGCAATTGGCCCAAGGCTTGATTTAACTCTGTCTAAAACTTGGTCAGCCATACTATCCCTCCGTCAAACTTGTAAGAAGCTTTACCACACCATCCAGAATCGCTTCTGGCTTAGGTGGGCAGCCTGGAACATAAGCATTCACTGGAATTATCTTGTCTATGCCACCATGGGTGCAGTATGAACCATCAAAAATGGCACCAGATATGGCACATTGGCCCACAGCAACTACGAACTTTGGTTCTGGAACCTGTTCATAGCACCTGATTACTTTCTCTTTCAATTGCTCGGTCACTGGGCCTGTTGCAACTACAACATCCGCATGTCTGGGAGTTCCCTGGAGCAGTACTCCAAATCTCTCTGCATCGAACCTGGGCATCAATGCTGCTAAGATCTCAATATCGCAACCATTGCAGCTACCGCTGTTAAGATGATAAACCCACGGGGATTTGACCCTTGACCATGTAACCAGTTTTTCAAACATTATGGCATCTCCGGTTTTGTAGACATAATTGTTTGCCTACGCAGACGCGTAATAATAAGTTGTTAATTAAGATTTACCCCTCGATTGATAAAAATATTTCACTTTCTGAGTCAGGGAAAGCATTTTTAGGTACTATGAGTATCCTGAATTGCATGGGTGAAGGCATTATCGGACTTTTGACAAACAATCCGCTACAAACCGAGACAGAAGGAAATGACATGGTATGCACTTACCTCATAATACTGGCAGTCATACTTATTGCACTTTATTTGGGCCTTTTCATCTACAATAAAATGGTGGTGGGCAAGAAGCAGAAACAGCACCCTTGCAAATATTGCGGCCACATGGTGAATGCAGTTTCCCAATGTTGTTCTGCACCTGTTGAAGAAAAGTTCATGGCAGGTAAATGCAGCAAATGCGGAAAGGAAACAAAGACCATCTGCGCCTCTTGTAAACGGGATTTGTACTGAAACACTAATAAATTGCTGGCCCTTTTTCTTCAATCTCCCCACAACTGGATGCTATGTGATGAACCTCTACCATGTGATGGGGATGATATCTTTGCTTTGCAGTTCTCAATCCCTCAATGCCCATATCTGATTGGCGATTTATGAATTCATGGTCCTGGGCCAGTAATTTTGCTGACTCCTT
>DAOVXH010000188.1 GCA_030636255.1 Methanomassiliicoccales archaeon | reverse complement strand
GTGTCCTCGGCATCAATATCTATATTGCCGTTAGTGCCTATCATTGCATCCCTTGGAATTCTGAATTCAAAGTCCCCTGCTGAACCTTTAAGGTCGTCCAGTGTATCAGTTACATAGTCCCAATCATCGTCAAGGTAATTCATTTCTGTATCTCCACTGATGGTTATGGGCCCGCCGTCATGGTTGTCCACGGCCCTCCAGTAGAGGGTTCCGTATTGGCCTGGTAAGAATGCATCCTGACTCAACCTTACCTCAATGGTGAACTTCTTTAGCTGGAATGTATGGTATCCCAGTAATAGGTCGTCCATATACACGCCAACATGATATGTGCCGTCATCAATATTTGGGAATGTAAAGTCCTTGAGCCATTCACTGGTTCCTGCTGGAACATCCCATGATGCGCCACTTAGTTCTTCATGCTCGTAGTCGGTTATCTTGACTGTATATGCATCTTCAAGAGAAGTACTGATGGAAATTTGAACGTCATCTCCCTGTGAGTAGACGCTCTTGTAGGGCAACAGATCTATGTCCATATCAATGACCATGAATATTGTACTTCCAATGATATCCCATTCCTGGTTGTAAACCCAGAGATAATAAACTCCCTTGTATGAATCGCCGTAACCTATGGAGTAGAAATACGTATCATAGGCACTTCCATCATAGTCTGTCGAGAAAGAGTTGTTTCTCAGTGGGTAGTCCATATTACTTTCATGGAAAAGCAGAATCCTGGCAGCTTGGCCATAGCTGTAGTATGGAATTGTGTTATCGTAGAACATTTGAATTTCGTATCCCATAGTTTCTCCCTCGGTGAATACTGTTCTGTTTTCACCGTAGTACTGGGGCCAGATAACTGCCCTGTCTGGCAAAACAACTGTGAAATTACAGAATCCAATGGCCTGGGCTGGTGATGCGTCATTGTATATTGTTACCATGTAAGTACCAAACTGGGCTGCCCCATTTGGATAGTAATAAACAATGCCATCGCCGGCATTGTCAGTATATACATTTCCGCTAGCTGCGTAGTGACCCTCGCGGTAAATTTCATATTCTATATCATTTCCATAGGCTGGATTATAATAAGGATTTCCATACTGGTCATCTGCCTGAACATAGACATCCACCCTTTGGGATTCTGTGAACTCATCTGTTACATCGCCATAATATGCGGTCCAGCAATCTGCCTCCCATGGCACTGGCTCATATATACTGAAAGACCTGCTGACAACTTCCTGGTCCGAATAATTCACATACATGACATAGTTGCCGACATCATGTGTCCACCAAAAGTCATCTCCATGATATCCGTCAAACTGGCCGAACTGGTCTGTTTCATATGATGTATAATTGAAAACCTCACCAATAATTCCATCTCCAATAATGGTGACATTGACAGTTGCATACTGTAATGGTGAACCATCGTCCAACACTGTCACATCAAAATATATGCCATCGCCAGGTTCGAAATAATCTTGAACATTCCAACCATCATTAAAGGATATTGTTCCACTGAAGGGCACAGCAAGTGAACTGCCGGCTCCAACAAGCATTGCGCTAATCATTAACATACTCACTATCGATATTGCTCTCCATTTCATGAATGAACACCTATACCTGAATTATAGTGTGGCTTATTATAACTTGTGATTTAGAAGATATATATGCCTATTGTATCATACATTTACTATTACCATTTTCCTTTCTTCTTATCCTTCTTAACTTTCCAATCATCCGGAACCTTGCCCATGATGACAGGAGTTTCCCCGGTGGCAGCGGCCTGTGGTTGAGGGCCAATTGGCTGATTCACAATAGTTAGAGGCACGAATGGATGCTCCTTTCCTTCGGTTTCCAGCTCTTTCTGACGCTGGAGAGATAGTATGCCGCCAATATATCCAAAGATGACTGTTAGCACATAGGGATAGATGAAGAACTCATAGGTCCACATTGCCGAGACAAATGCCTGGGTGTACTGTGCCGTAAAATCAATTATTGGCCCAAATATAGGCAGATTTTCTCCCAACCATGCTGCCACAAGCCCTGGCAGTCCAATAAACTGGTCAATTTCTGTGACAAAATGCCCCATGTATCTGAGCATGAACAGCAGAAAAATAAAGCTCATAGGTGCAAAGGCAGCCACCATTCCTTTTCTGGGAGTTCCGGCCTTTCTACCGCCTACATAGCCTGCTATCATCTGCCCAAATGGTGGCAGCCAGAATAGCAAAATCGAAAGAACTGTGGTGTACCAGACTCCTGCCCAAAAACCGTAGATTTTTTTCTTTTTCACAGCCTCAACAGTCTCATCTTCCACAATATAAGGATGCGGCCCGTGGCCTATGGAATAAACTCCACTGGCCTGAAGCTGGCTTGTGGCTTTATCCTTCTTTGATAATTTACTCTTTCGACCTAACATCCCATCGAGTATTATATATGGTTATGCATATAAAAAGGTATTTACTGCCACACATAGCTGAACGCCAGGTCATCAATGGCCTGGATGAAAGCGAAGGGCAGTAAATGAGGAATCCGCCATGCACCGTACATATGCAAGTATAGAAAATCAAAGCTAATTTGGCTTTGATAGTTAGGTGTATGGCCTATACAGGTAAACATACAGCCATAAAGGAACTGGCATCTATAAGCATACAACCAGAAACGCCATGGTCATCGTGAAACACGAAGTGGTTCACATAAAGATGAATCTTTGATTCAATCTGCATTTATGGCCTGGTAGTTTACTTTAATTTTTTCAGCATAAGGAATCCGCCAATTCCTGCAATGGCGAATAATGCAATAATGGCTATGAGCATGGTGGTGCTGCTTGCTCCAGGGGCGTCCTCGGTGGTGAAAGAGAAGGATACTGGCTCCGGTAAATTGTTTTCCCACTGGTCCATTGCATCTGTGGATATGACTATCAAATAATCAGTCTTATATTCAAGAGCATCAGGGGTAAATGTCATATTGAACCCTTTCCAGGTGAATGTTCCAGTAACATTTCCAGAGATAGAGAATGCCTCTTCCACGGTTGTCTGGTTCATTGGTTCATCAAAGGTTATGGTTATTGAACCGTTCACAGAAAATATTCTTTCCCCATC
>DAOVXH010000180.1 GCA_030636255.1 Methanomassiliicoccales archaeon | reverse complement strand
AATGGCATTCTGAATGTCCACGTAATTTTGCACATGGCCAGGGACCTTTGCTGGCTCACCGGTAGTTGCATTATCGGCTGGTTCAACATCATTCCATGGCAGCTTGCATAATCCATTGAGTCCGAACCAGGTCCTCCACATTGGGAAGTAATGGAGGGCTTCTGCCTTATCAGCAAATGTTGGTATCTGATTGTTAACCATGTCCATGAAGATCAGCCAGGCCTCGTCATGCTGGGGTCCTTTCAGTGTTAGGCCATAACCGCCCTGCATTGCTAGAGATTCCTTGGTCACGTATTCTGAATACTCAAGACCCTTGGATTCCATGCCAGTGTCTTCAATAAGCTGAGCATCGCCCCAGTTTTTTGTCTTGAGCCAGTCCTTGACTCTTCGGGCGCCCTTGGCTGCCACCTTGACAAACTCATCGTCGTCTCCGGCAGCTATTCTGTGAAGTAACTCCATCATGGCGTCTGCATTTCCGAAGCAGAGTTCAAGGCCTCCGCATCTTTCCTTATTGAGAATGCCATATTCGTACATTTCCATGTAGAATGCGATGGCCGTACCGCTGGAAATTGTGTCCAATCCGTAGGTGTCACAATAGAAGTTAAACTCCAGCACCCACAGAGGGTCCCAGATACTCATGTTTGATGAGCAGCCCAGTGTTTCATATTCTGGCCCATCAACAGTTACCTTGTGTCCCTTGTAAGGCCCGGTCATGACCGTGTATCCATCTGCTGCTTTAGCGCATGCCATTGTGCAGCCGTACCAGCAACCATCTGGAATTACCTGTGTCCATAATTTGTAGAAATGGGGCGAATATATTTTTGGAGCTTTTGGATGCTGGCCGAATCTGTAATTCTCGGTTGGCAATAGGTCATAATCATCCATTATCTCTACAAGGTGACCAGTTCCAACAGTTCGCATATTGCACTGTTCCTTGTCCAGGTCTCGCATTTCCTTGTGATAATTTGCTCCAATCTCGGCAATCTTGTCCAGGTCTATGGCATCATTGGTTGTTGCGTCGAACTCGTCTATTCTGGCAACTAAAGCCTTAACCTTCTTGTGCCTGAGAACGGTTCCAAGACCGCCGCGGCCATGTTGTTTCAACCTGGCTACCTTTCTTCGAATATCATAAAATGAAATATTCAGGCAACCCCAGTAACTGTTTTCAGCTCCTGTTCCGGCGGAAACGACAGCCACACCTTGTTTGCCCTTTTCAGTGTCCTCAAAGGCATATAAGTGAGTTAATTGCTCGGCCAGAACATGAGAATTAGTTTCCTCGCCAGGGGCGGTTTCTATTCTTACCTTTCCTTCAACCCCATCGATAAGCACGATGACATCTTCATCAGCCTTTCCATGAACCTGGATTGCGTCGAATCCGGAAAATTTCATGTATGGGGCAAAGTAACCGCCTGCATTGGAATCGCAGATAATATCTGTTGAAGGCGAGACTGATAGGGCTAATGACTTTCCGAAACCGGGATATTGGGTTGAACCGCACATTGGTCCTGCTGTCAGAACCAGACCATTCTCATCACTGTCCCAGCGAGTTGATGGTTTTATTGTGTCCCATAATAGTTTCAGACCAAATCCACGACCACCAGTGAACTTTTTCTTCATGTCCTCGGTGACTGGAATTTCTTTAATTTCCTTGGTTGTCAGGTTCACATAGAGTGTTCGACCAGCATAGCCCTTGACTATTGGCTTTTTCTCGTAAACATATTCGGCTAATACCTTGTGGTTTGCTCTCAGGGCATCAAGGTCCCACTTGTGCTTTGTATTGCCTGTCTGGAATCCTGTGTTCCTGTCTCCGATTGTTGTAACTTCTGTGCTTACGCATTCTCCGCCGCTCATTGGCAAACCCCCTGATATGAATAAACTGTTTTTTCTATGTCCTCAAGATTGACTTCCTTTAACTCGAGTGCGCCCTCTGGACAAGCTTTTACGCACATGCCACATGAAATACACTTGAACGGCGTGATTATTTCTGGAGCCCTTCTCATGACCTCGGTTGGGCAGAAACCGACACATGCCTGGCATCCTATGCAAGTGTTTTTGTTCAAAGTAACGGTTCCGTTACTAAGGCGTTTGAGCGCCTGGACTGGACACATATCAATGCATAATCCGCACATATTGCAGTTTGTCATCTGATAGCCAGACTCGGTCTCATGAATTCTTATTGCTGAGAATTCACCACCCTTGTCATTCTTGTGCATTACATTCGAGCATGCCTTCTCACATTCAAGACAGCCTGTGCACTTGTCTGGATGAAATACAATTATTTTTGCTGTTGCCATTCTATTCACCTCAGAGATAGAAGAAAGCAAATACGAATACCCAGCAGAATGTGGATATGCCTGCTACAGCTCCGTAATAGTGCTGGCGTTTGATGCCTGAAATATCAATATACAGCCGCTTGGCCAGAACTGCCAATGGGAGGGTGGCGCCACCAAGAACTGCCGCGAAGAAACCTCTTCCAAATATTAGAGGCAGGGCCGCTGAAAAGTTGGATATGCTGAATGCGCCAGTTGTGAGTATTGGTGTGAATATCTGGGTGAACATGTATCCTGTTGTGTATATTGTGAATCCGGCAATTACTCCCAATAGGGCAAGAGTTCGAATGTTCCTCATATGTCCATCAGACTTGTTGATATTGAACACTGGGCGGTTGAATATGAGTTCGAAAACCATTCCTTCTGCTACTATAGCCAGTGCCGAGCAGATTACGCAGGTACCAACCGGCGCCCAGAAACGGAGAAGGCCAGCAACTAGGGCCATGCCCAATTGCATCCACAGAACATTGTACAATCTCCTTGTAAGAACCATCAATCCAAGACCAACCATGCCGCCCAGAAGAGCGCCCATTGGGAAGTTTTCCAATACCCCGGTCAGTCTAACCTCGCCAAGGGTGCATTCAAGCAGTCCCCAGATAGAGCCGAATACTATTATTCCGGCGAGAATTTTGTATTTATCATTTACCATTTTTTCCATTAAATCACAACCTCAATTGACGCTAAATTTTTGACCCAGAAACTTCTGGTCTGGTTGGGGAAAACAACCTTGTGTTCATCTTCTACCAGATATCCATGTTGCACGTCATGCCACCCTAGATCTTTCTGATACCCATCAAGACCTGTGAACCTGTATGTGTGGTCCTGGGGATTGTCAAGGCCAGCATCAAGTAAGATTTCACTAACCAGAACACCCTGATACTCATCGCCTGAGGCAGTAAAATCTACAATTTCAAAATCTGTGAGTATAGCATCCCAACCATAGTCAATATCATTGACAACTACAAGACTGGCATCCCCCTTTGGAATCTGGGAATATGCAAAGGCCGAAAAAGATAGAACCAAGACTAGAATAGCAACTATGCCAAGTATGGTATTCAATCTCTTAGCGTCGGTCATTGGGTGGCACAATCAGAAGGGTTTACATAAATGTTTGGTCACTGTGTTCAAAGAACACACATGTACTTTGTACACGCAAAACTTTTATTT
>DAOVXH010000143.1 GCA_030636255.1 Methanomassiliicoccales archaeon | reverse complement strand
GATGATAATTTTCAGGCGAAATATATTATATGTGCCTCTCTAATATCGGGTTCTCTTAAGGGGGGCTATTATGCTCAAAGAATGCAGAACTCACGGATATTTCAGACAGGAAGATTGCCCAATATGTGGCGAGCAAGGCCGTTTTTTAATGAACGAGGAAGAACTGGATAAATTAGGAAGAACCATGGCCGGCGTGCTGAGACATTTTCCAGAACGATACGGTCTTAGAATGAACAAGCAAGGCTGGGTTGACCTGGAAGACTTCATAAATGAGGTTAAGAACAAACAGAGACGCTTCAAATGGTTAAAGCCACACCATGTGCTGGCAATCATTGATACAGACCCAAAAGGCAGGTATCAGTTCAGGGATGGAATGATTCGCGCCACCTATGCTCATTCAGTTGACGTGGAACTTGATTTACCTACCAGAGGGGTTCCGGAATTCTTATATTTCCCAACAACTAAGGAAGAGAAGGATATTCTTTTGGAAACAGGATTGATGCCATCAGACAGGAAAAAGGTCCATCTTAGCAAGACCATTGAATCCGCCGTTGTTGCTGGAAAAGTTCGTGATCCTGAACCTTTAATATTCGAAATCAATGCCAAAGCAATGGGCGATGATGACATTATTATCGGAAAGGCAGGCAATACAGTTTATGTTGCCGAGAATGTTCCAGCCAATTTTCTCAGGCTCATGGAAGAGGAAGAAATTCCTGTTGTGGACGAAGAGCCAAAGATCAGAGATAGAGAGGCACTGAAGGCCAGGGATGAAGCCAATAAGGAAGAGGCAGCAAAAAAGCAAGAAGAATAGACTGCTTCATTTCTTCGGGATTAGTAAACTACCAGCCCCGAAAGCAGCGCTGGCGTTTTTGGATTAACAGAATAGTTGCCAGTTCCTTTGTGACTGTATGTTTACCTGTGTAGGCCATACACCTAATTATCAAAGTCTCAGCGACTTTGATTTTCTATGCTTGTATATGTACGGTATATGGCGGATTCCTTCTTACTGCCCTTTGCTTTCATCCAGGCCATCAATGGCCTGGCGTTCAGCTATGTGTGGCAGTAAATAACTGATTGAGCGAATAGCCTAATGCTCAATTTTAGAAAAGTTCAGCCAGCATCCTGCAAAGTTCTTCCAAAAACTCTGTATCGTCTTCTGTAAATGGATTTTTAGCATGGGAATCTATATCCAGCTGTGCCACAAATTTTTCATTTTTCATTATTGGGATAACTATCTCGGATTTGACAGTTGGACTGCAAGATAGATAATTATCTTCCTGACTAATATCCTGAATAACAAAGGTGTCAAGGGATTCTGCGGCCTGGCCACAAATTCCCTGGCCATAGTCTATTTTCACATGCTCGGTTGGGTCTCCGGCAAAAGGTCCAAGCTGAAGTTTTTTAGTTTTGTTATTGGCAAAATATATGCCAACCCAGTCATAATTTTTAACCTCGTCTTTGAGCAAGAAGCAGATTGCCCCCAGGACATCGTCTCTTTGGGCTTCAGAATTTATTAGCTTGTTGGCCAGTTTCAGAGTGCCTTCATAATCAGGCATTTATTCACCCAGCTGGTCCCAAGTAGCCAGAGCTCTTCGAATATGTGGAATCGTAATTGAGCCGCCAACTATTAGACCCACAGACAGCGCCTCCACAAGTTCATCCTCTTTCAGACCCAGCTTATGGCACTGGACAAGATGATAATTAATGCAATCCTCACATCTAAGAACAAGTGATGATATCAAGCCCAAAAGCTCCTTCTCCTTTGCCGAAAGTGCTCCGTCGACATATGCCTGGGTGTCCAGGTTCAGAAATCTCTTCATGGTCTTGTCGGCCTTTTCCATCATTAAAGCTTGCAATTTCTCACGCTGGCTCTGGAATTCTTCAATATCTGGCATTGGCACTGGATGTGGATGTTATCTAAAATCATTTTCCCATAATCACTGTGGAGGACGGAGGCCAATCTCAACTTCCTTTTGCCAGAGCTTGTGCGAACATTCTTCCTTGGTAAATTTACCTGCCTTGTATCCCTTGTTTAGCCAATTCTTGTACTCGTGGATGTGGGCATCTGCTTTTACCTTGGCCGGGCCGGTCAATGGCTGCCAGGATGGTTTTGCAGGTGTGATTGGTTTAGCAACAGGTGCTGGCACAGGAGTAGGGGTTGGTGGCTTTGGCTCCGGAGCTGGTGTCTGAACTTGTGGGGCCGGTGCAGGCTGGCTTTGCTGCACTGGTTCTTGAACTGGTGGGGGGATTGGTGTCGGAGCGGGAACTGGCTCTGGTTCAGGAGTGTGAATTGGTTCCTGGACTGGAGGGGTCGGCGCAGGGGCTGCCGGAGCCGGTGTTGGGTCTGGTTTGGGCTCTGGTGTTTGAACTTCTTCCTCAAATGCAATTACCTCGCCGGGTAATTCTTCCTCAACAATCTCCTCTTCCTCTGGCTCTGGAGCTACTGGCATGGATGAAAATCCAGCAGGGTCCGGCTGGGCTCCAAAAGGGTCTGGCCCAGGCGGTTGCTGGCCTGGAGAGTCATCTTCTTCATCTGATGATTCTGAAAATTGAAGCATGTCCATTGGGTCAACAGCAGGTTCTGGCTTTGAAATTGGGGGTGGCGATGGTGCCGGTTCTGGAACTGGCTCTGGTGGGGGAGCCACAACGGGCTCTTGTTGTTTAATCTCATTTGGCTCAAAATAATCTGGTTTTTCATGTACTACTGGTTCTGGTTTTGATGGCGGTTCCAGGGCCATATCATCCATTGCATCATCAACTGGCGGAGCCGGAGGAGGTGATGGTGCAGGCTCAACAATAGGAGCAGGTTCAGGAATTGGCTCTGGTTCTGGAGGAGATTCCACCGGTGGTTCGGGAACTGGTTCTGGAGCTTTCGCTGGTTCCTCTTTCTTATCACGTGAAAAGAAGCCTTTTCTCTTCTCCTTCTTCCGTTTTCCCCGAGCCTCAATTTTCTCAAGGTCTGCATACATATCCTTTACTGACAATGCCTTCCCTCTATTGCAGTGTAATGCCCATACTATGATAAAAACTTTATTCTATATATCAATTTAACATAATTGTCATTATCGAATGGGTTAATATACCAAAAATGAATTTATGATGCATGAAGCTCAGTCACTTGGCAGACCCAGAACCTCTGTTTGCTAAACTATCAGAAAACATACTGGAAAATGCAGGATTTATTTTCAGGGCCAGCGATAGTCAATTCGATATATTTGCAGATGAAGAGCTTATAGCAGCAGTTGCGATTCAAAAGAACAGCGACCATTGCATTTTCTGGGGCCAATGGGATGACATTGAGATTCCGTTTGATGCACTTCCTAAGGATGCAATATTCGTCTCTGCCTGCGCTCCAGACATAATCGAGATACTGAAAAAACATTTCAAGCTTGACGGTGAATGGCCATGCTGGCATTATCTGGCACCAGACGGTTACGGGCCTGGAGAATGGGATGAACTTGGCCCTCTGGCTGATGAAGATGTTGATTTTATCTATCCATTCTGGGAACTTGGCGGCGATGACAAGGAAGAGCATGTTCGCGATAGGGTGAATAGATTTGATAGCGCTTGCATCCGGGAAAATGGTCAGCCGGTGGCCTGGTGTGGTTTGCATTTCGAAGTTGATACAATTGCAAATCTCGGATTTGCCCATACCCTTGACGAGTATCGTCGAAAAGGCTATGCTGGCCTTGTTACCAAAACTTTGGTGAACCGGCTTTCTGCCAGGGGAGTTCGAGCAACCTCTGATGTTATCAAGGACAATTCAGCCAGTATGTCATTATGCGCTTCCATGGGCTTTGAAAATGTTGGAGAACAAATCTGGGCCTACTTCAAACATGAATAGTTTTTTATACGCCACCCACTTTGTGCGGATGCTCTTAGGAGCCGATGAATAATGATTTCTCAAGGGCCAGACATTTTCTTTGTCGTGGCTTGCGGGGATGAATGAGGTGAATAAAATGGCAAAGCCAATGTATGTAAGATTTGAGATGGACAAAGACCTTGTAGACAAGGCCTACCAACTTGTTGAGTTGACCAGAGATACTGGCAAGCTCAGAAAGGGTACCAATGAGGTAACCAAGCTGGTTGAGAGGGGAACGACAAAGTTCGTTATTATTGCAGAGGATGTGCAGCCAGAAGAAATTCTAGCACACATGCCACTTTTGTGCGATGAGAAGAACATCCCATATGCCTATGTGCCCAGCAAGCAGGAGCTTGGTGTCGCATGTGGGCTGGAAAAGCCAACAGCTTCCATAGCAATTATGGACGCTGGAAAAGGCAAACCTCTCATGGAAGAATTATCTGGAAAGGTTGCATCCCTGAAGAAGTAAGGACTTTACTGAGGTGTTGAAATGATGGAAGACAGCATACCAGCCGAAGTTGTTGAAGTGGTGGGCCGAACAGGCATGACCGGAGAGGCAACCCAGGTAAAGGTAAGGGTCCTAGACGGAAGGGACAAGGGCAGAATTATCACGCGAAACGTGTTTGGCCCGGTTCAGATGGGTGATATTCTCATGCTAAGGGAAACCCAGAGAGAAGCAAGAAAGCTCAGCATCAGGTGATGACATGGTGGAAAAAAGAAATTGCTCTTTTTGCGGAGAACCAATTGAACCAGGAACTGGCAAGATTTACGTAAAGAAGGACGGCACAGTCTATACCTTCTGCACCAATAAGTGCAAGAAGAACAGGATAGACATCGGCCGGGTTCCAAGGCGTACCAAATGGACTGTTCGATACAATGAACTGAAGGCAAGCTCTCTCAGCAGGGAACAGGCAGCCAAAGACGCTACTGTGGTAGAAAAGAAGCCAGCACCTGCAAAGAAGGCATCAGCAAAAAAAGCAGCTCCAAAAAAGAAGGCCGAAAAACCAGCTGAAGACGCTAAATCCAAGTGAGTCGTGATTCAATGGAAAAGACCTTTGTTATGGTTAAGCCAGATGGCGTTCAGCGAGGCATAGTAGGCCAGGTTGTTCAGAGATTTGAAAGTAAAGGCCTGAAACTTGTTGCAGCCAAACTCATGAAAATAGACGAGGAATTAGCAGCAAAGCACTATGGAGAACACATAGGCAAGCCTTTCTATGAACCACTTGTGAAGTTCATTACTTCAGG
>DAOVXH010000159.1 GCA_030636255.1 Methanomassiliicoccales archaeon | reverse complement strand
TGCAGGAGGCGATACCTATACCATCACCATTCTAATAGCGGCCACAGACCTGGTAGGAAATACCCTGGACGGTGACAAGGACGGTGTAATGGAAGGGGACAATAAGGACAAGTGGGTCTTCAGCTTCACAACAGTTGGCGGCGGCACTGTGGAGAAATATGCAGTAGTAGTCGGTATATCTGATTACATAAACAATGCATATATCGGAGACCTTCAGTTCTGTGATGATGATGCTGCAGAGATCCGGACAAGCCTCCTGGGAGCCGGATATGCAGTAGACCTAATTACAGACAAGTCAGCCACCAAGAGTGCTATTACTGGCGCATTGGCCAGCATGGCAGCCTCGGAGGTTGCCGGTGACTATGTGGCATTCACCTATTCAGGACATGGTGGGACCTCCACCGGCAAGTATTTCATATGCCCTGCAGACTGTACAAATGTCATAACTACCATGCTGACCAAGGATGAGATGCAGGCGGAGTTTGATGCCTATGACAGCACCCATGCTCTGATATTCTTTGACAGCTGCAACAGTGGTGGACTAAGTTCCCTGAGCACACCTAGTGGTGGAACCGTTTGCATAATGGCAGCGGCAGCAAACCAGTACAGCTGGGACGGTGCCGGAACCCCATTGCTCAATAATGGCGTTTGGACCTATTATTTCTGGGAGGACGGTTACAGAAACGGAGGCGCTGGAAGCCTTGTTATCGAGACAGTCTTCGATTATGCCAAACCACTGGCTAAAGCCTATGTTGATGATAATTGGGGATATGCTGGTTACACAATGGATGCCCAGATAAGCGACGGGTACGCTGGCGATTTCTACCTGTAATCGAATTGCCTTTGGCAAGTTCGATATCTGGCCACATCCAAAACAAAGTTAATGCTGTTTTCTGAACTTCCACAGGCCTATGGCTGAAACTCCTATGCAGACAAAACTAATGAGGGCCAGCCAGTAAATTGTTTGGTCTGTCTGCCCAGGGTTTTCAAGAACTGCCATTATCAACCAGGTATTAGATTGAGAAGTAAAGTCCGGGCTTGCATTGGTCTCCCAGATTATGTGGAGTTTACCATCATGCACAATCATGGCAGGGAACTTGTAGGTGAAGCCCCCAGCATCATCGCGCCCATGATCCTGCTGCGAGATGTCCACCGGTGTGGACCAATATTTTCCATCATATTCAGAAAGAACTATGTCTGTGTCTGCGCCCTGGGAAAATTCCTCACTAGCAGATATCCAGGACACAGCCAGTTCACCATGGTGGACAATCACATTGGGCCCGGTATCATCCCCTGAACCGCCGCTGGAAATCTCATGCACTGTGTTGTTCCAGCCACCTTCATCGAAGGTCCTGGCCACTATATCATAGTCGTTCCCTGTGGAGATTGACTGGGAGCTGGTTGACCAGAATATCCAGGTGTCTCCGGAATATGTGATTGCACTGGGGTCATGATTGTTTGGCCCGGCAGTTCCGGAAATTGACGAGTAATTGCCCCAGGCATGGGATGTGGTGAGGCTCCTGGTGATTATCGCACTATCCGTTCCAGGGCCTGTGAAATCATCATTGAAGGATTCCCACACAAGGACAAGCATATTGCCGTTCACTGCTGCGCTGGGATTGAAATTGTGGCCGTTGCTACCCTGGGTGATATTGGTCACAACTGCCCATTCATCTCCATCATAGGCAATACTGCCAATCTCATAGGAGCCGCTGTCCTGGCTGAACCATTCGAAAAATACATACAACCTTGAATTGAATATGACAGGGAAGGGGTTGTAATCACCTGCTGGGTTGAAGGTGGCTGTCAGGGACCCTGGCTGGCTCCAGGAATTGTCCTTGAACATGCTGTAAACAATGTCTGTATCTGTTCCGCCGGTGTATGCGGCCTCATCTGATGACCAGAAAAGGTAAAGTTGACCGTCAAAAACCATGGGCTGTGGTGTATGGTCATTGCCAGTGCTTGTCTCTGTGAGCAATGTCTGCTGGGTCCACACCCCGTTCTCCATAGTGGAATAGAGAATGTCAAAGTCTGCATCGCCGGTACCCTGGATGCTATTGCTGCACCAGAAGAGATATGGAATTCCATCATATGAAACAGTCACCGGCGTAATCTGCTGACCAATGATGCCTGGCTGCGTCACATCAACCGGCTCGGTGAGCTCGATTTCCGCAGCCATGGCGGCCCCACTGAGAATCAATGCAAAAGCAATTAGTAATCCCAGGGCAGGTTCAGGCTTCATCTGCACATTCCCTTAACTTCTGAATGCTGGCCATGGAGATAAGTTCCACGTCAATGCCTGCCAATGCCTCTCTTGCCCCTTCTTCCCTGTCCACAATAACAATGGCCGTCTCCACAACGCCCCCAAGCTCCCGGACCGCATTAATGGCCTTTATGAGGCTTCCGGCGGTTGTTACAGTGTCCTCAACAAAAATGACCTTTTCACCGGGAGCCAGCGCACCTTCCACCAGCTTTCCTGCGCCATGGTCTTTTTTCTGCTTTCTCACCATTAGGAATGGTATGCCAGTTTCCAGAGAAAGGGAAGTGGCAATTGGTATTGCTCCAAGCTCCACCCCGGCAATTTTCTGGCTGCCAGAAACATGTTCAGCCATTGCAATAGCCACCTTTTTCAGAGGTTCAGGATTTGTGGTAACTGCCCTTAAATCAACATAATAATCGCTTTTTCTGCCGCTTGCCAGTGTGAAATCACCCAGTTTGAAGGCTCCAGCATTGACTATCTCTTCTTCCAGCATTTTTTTACCTACCATGGAACATCTTTCTTCCCCATCTTAAAACCTATGATGTTCACAACCCTGTGCATTATTGGTATCAGAACAATTAGGCCAATGAAGCCATACAGGTATATTCCATCGAGAAAATTATCATGGAACCAGACCCATTGCAATGGCACAATAAGAATCAGTGTGCCAATCAAAAAATCATACTGGTCAAGACCTGGGAACTTAGCACCTCTTTTACGGCCAGCTCTTCGCTTGATGAAGCTTCCCAGCATGTCCCCCAGCATTGAACCGAAGGCCAATAAGAACAATATCAATAAAACCTGAAGATAATTATCTCCATATGTCCAGCTTGGTTTGTCCAGCAAGGTCATGATAATCATTCCTATGATTCCCAGGCCCATGCCAGATATTGTACCGCCAAATGTTCCGCGCCAGGTCTTTCCGTCTCCGAGATAACGTGTTCCGTTCTTCATTGTCTTGCCAAAGTCCACTGGCTTTCCGCCGCCGAAAAGCACGGCTGCTGAATTTGGAATCAGCATGGGAACCATGAGCCAGATTGCCCTGAGAATAGCGACAATAATATCCAGAACGTCTTCCATGGGCTCAGTAATAGAGTGCAGATTAATAATTGTGTTGGGTGAAGATTTTATACCACCCAGTGCATTAGGGTATCGTAAGGTGGTAGTATGAACAAAATTAAAACTTATATTGATGGATTTGACAAGGTGCTGGGCGGAGGAATTCCACAGGGGCACGTAGTTCTGATATGTGGCACACCTGGAACCATGAAGACATCGGTCACATACAGCATCATGTATGAAAATGCCAGCCAGGATGAGCGCAAGGGTCTGTATATCTCTCTTGAGGAAAGCTACCTGGGCTTGAAAGGCGCAATGCTTGATCTTGGTATGGAAGGTATTGATGAACTGCCAGTGTACATGATTGATGTTGGCAAGATAAGACATTCACATGCAGACCAGGAACTGGAAAAGGACTGGTTGGAAATACTTCAAAAATACATTCAAAAACGAGTCGAAGAAAATGATTTTGACATAGTTGTTATTGATTCACTAGCTGCCATGTATTCACTAGCTCCGTTAAAGAATCCCCGGGCAGAGCTCTTTCACTTTGTGAGATTTCTCAAGGAATTGAAAGCAACAGTTTTCTTGATATCAGAAATATCATATGGTTCCAAGGCACTGGTGTCCCATGACGAGGACTTCCTTGTTGACGGTATCATTCATCTGAAAATGCATGAGGTTGGGGAAAGCGACTTCCAGCTGAGAATAAATTGTATAAAAATGAGAAGAACCCAGCATACCAGAGGATGGCATAGATTGATGCATACTGGAAAGAAATTTACTACAACGCCGATTATATCTGACTAGGTGCTAGGTGCTGCATTTCGGGTGGGCCCGAAATGCCGGAGGTGCTCGGTACTAGATGCCCGAAACCTTGATATGCCCATAAATAGGTTTAGGGGTGGAAGATATGAAATTATTACATGAAAATTTGATCAATTTATTTGTAGTAACTCTTTTACTAATATTTTTTGTCTGGATTACATTTTATTCTTTTTCTGAGGATAACAGCTACAAAGATTTCAGTCCCTTAGAAGGAAAAACAATAGCTGATAAAGTAATGAGTGAATTC
>DAOVXH010000058.1 GCA_030636255.1 Methanomassiliicoccales archaeon | reverse complement strand
TTGCATGAATTTGAAGGAACATTTTCTGAACTGTTTCTATGTGGTCTGGGTCCTCGGTGCTGTGAAACTCGTCGAATTGAATTCCAAAATCGTCAAATGCTTTGACATTCATCAGATGATATTTCTCTGCCAATTCCTTTGGTGGTATGCCTTCCTTTTCCGCTCCAACAGTAACAGGAGTGCCATGCATGTCCGAGCCAGACACCATCAGGACTTCATTTCCTCTCATGATGTGAAACTTGCGAAATATGTCCGGCGGCAGATTGCAGCCTGCCATGTGGCCAACATGAATAGGACCGTTTGCGTATGGCCAGGCAACTCCAATAAATATTTTTGACATAGTTACACTCACTTCAGGGCTTCCCTGGCAATGACCATCTTCTGGACCTCGCTGGTACCCTCGTATATTTCAGTTATTTTGGCTTCCCGATAGAATCTCTCAACTGCATAATCCTTGGTGTAACCGTATCCGCCATGAATCTGGACAGCGTCTGAAGTTACTTCCCTGGCAATCCTGGAGGCGTATAATTTTGCCATTGCACTTTCCTTGGTGAAAGGTTTTCCTTCTTCCTTCAAATATGCTGCATGGTGAACCAGGAATCTTGCTGCTTGAATTTTGGTTGCCATCTCTGCCAGCATCCATTGGATTGCCTGGAATTTTCCTATTGGCCGTCCAAATTGTTCTCTTTCTTTGGCATATTTAACTGACTCGTCCAGAGCTCCCTGGGCAATGCCTACTGCTTGAGCTGCAATGCCCATTCTGCTGGCATCCAGGGTTGTCATTCCGATTTTGAAACCTTTACCTTCCTGGCCCAGTAGGTTTTCCTTGGGAATACGGCAATTCTCGAAAACTAATTCGGTGGTTGCAGATGCACGGACGCCCATCTTGTCCTCGATGGTTCCATAGGTGTAGCCAGGGGTTCCCTTCTCAACCAAAAACGCACTTAAACCACGCACACCCTGGGATGGGTCAGTGGAAGCAATGATAAGAGCCACATCGGCCTCTGAGCCAGAAGTTATGAAAATCTTGTTTCCCTGAATAATATATTCATCACCATCCAGCTTTGCAATTGTACGAACTGAACCGGCATCTGAACCGGCACTTGGTTCGGTGAGGGCGAATGCGCCAAGCTTTTCACCGGCAGCCAGCGGTTTTAGAAATTTCTCTTTTTGAAAGTCAGTACCAAACAGGTAAATCGGATAGCAGCACACCGAGTTATGAACCGCCATAATAACGCTGGTTGAGGCGCAGACCTTGGCGATTTCCTCGATTGCTATCATGTAAGATATGGTGTCAACTCCGGCGCCATTCCACTCCTTGGGAATGGCCATGCCCATTATGTTCAATTCGCCCATTTTTTTCAGTACAGACCATGGAAATTCTTCGGTCTCGTCAATCTCCTGGGCTATGGGCTTTATCTCGGTCTCTGCAAATCGCCTGACAACAGACTGAACCATTTTTTGTTCTGGAGTAAGATTGAAATTCATTATGGGAGGAGAAATCGGCAAGTGATAAAAATGTTTCATATGTCTTCCTAATAAGATGTAATCATTAGAATGCCTTAAGCGCCCAAGTCACCATCAAGCTGCCTTCTTGCATCTTTTTGCATCACCAGTTCTTCTTCCCACTGGTCCAGAGTGTCCAGGGTTTCCTTGAGTTGCCGGAGACAATCAATGCACATCCAGCGGCCTCCCACCATCTTACCAGGGGTTTTTCTATAACAAATAGAATTGCACATCCAGCAGACATTCATTTCCTTGGTGCGATGCTCGGCATAGGCCTCCATTTTCCTGCCTTCGACTATTGATTCGATGACCATCTTGCGCCTTGCACTCTCGGTTTCGGTGTTTAGTGACATGCTGCTCCATTTCCTTATAATCATTTTAGATATAATAGTATTTCCTAATACAGGTGATTTTCAGTGGCCATTGCTGATTTATTGTAAAATATCAAAAAGTTAATATAATGTTTGAGTTTATTCATCTGTTATATATATTGGGGGTGAAGAGATCTCTGAAGTCAATGAAATAAGGGGAGAGATATTTATATCTGGAGCCAAAGACCAGCTATGATTACGCCTATTAAAATGGAGAGGGATAATAAATGAATGATGACCATGCTGATAACAGGAAGCAAATAATAAGCATGTTCGAAAATATATTCTCCACTTATTTGAAAGAAACAAAATCCCTCACACCTGTTTCTATGCAAGTCAAAAAAATTGCATTACTATCAAAGGACAATGAACTCTATAACAATATTTCAATTAATGATGATGGAGAGACTTCAATAGACCTGAAGGATGTGGAATTGGAGGATATTGTTTCCATTTTGTGTAAGGGATTTGATGCCCTGCTTGAAGCGAATTTTATTCTAGAACCTGAAAAGGCCATGGAGCAGGCCGAGGAATTAATCAGGCCAATCCTTGAGGAATATGGTGACCTTCCTACTGAAACAGGCATTATGGAAAAAATTCTTAGAGGTAGGTATGGCAGTAAAAAAGAACTGGACAAAGATTCAATTCTTTCGGACTTCATGAAAATTCCTGGATTGGGCCCCTCCAAGGCCAGAAGTCTATTGAAATGGGGTTATACTAGCCTTGAAGAGCTGAAACAGGCCTCTAGTTCTGACCTGTCAAAGGTTCCTGGCATATCATTGAAATATGGTAGAGAGATGAAAGAGTTTCTCCAGAACATAGAGATTGCAGAAGAAATCAAAAGCAAGTTAGGGTCGGTATGCACAATCTGTGGAGAGATTGTTGGAGATGAAGTGACTGAATGTCCAAAATGTGGAGAAGAAATAAAAAAGCATCTGGAACAGCCAATATCTTCTGAGATAGATTTATCGGATATCGATGAGCAGCTAAGTGCCGAGATGAAAGATTTGGAATCTGACCTTCTAGAAGAATTGACAAAAGAATATCCTAAACCTGAAGACCAGGAGGAATCAGTAGAAGATTGGGACCTGGGACTTGTGGGAGCTGGCAAGAGCTTTGATATTGAAGAGGAAGTGGAAGATGATATCTTGGAGCTGGGGACGCCATTGGATATGGGCCTGGCCGATGAAGAGGTTATTCTTGCCCTGGACGAGATAATAGAAGAGGATATTGCAGAGCTAGAAACCCCCACAGAGATATATCTGGCCGATGAGGACATTATTCTTGCCCTGGATGACATGATAGAAGAGGATATTGCGGAACCAAAAACTTCTTCGGATGATATGGACGATGAAATGATTCTTCTTGATCTGGATGAGATAATCAATGAGGCAAGAGGAGTACTAGCCCCAACTGATGCAGAACTTATTGATAAGGATTCAGAAGATCCAGATATCCCAATACCAACATATGTGGACACCAAAAAAATCGAGGATGAAGCAGCACTTGCATTTGAGAAATTGATAGAGGATTCTGAGCTGGAAGATGTACTATCATCAAAATGCCAAGAATGTGGTGAAGAGCTTGATGATGATTCATCTATTTGCATTTCTTGTTTTAGTCTCACTGGCAAAAGGAATGGCTCTGGAACATTAACACCTGGTTTGATTGGTGGGAGAGGGCATGTAAATGGCATGGTCAATGGACTTGGAAAAACAAATGGACTTACCAATGGCTTAACTAACGGATTGACCAATGGCCAGGGTAAAACTAATGGTCTGACAAACGGCCTAACAAATGGTTTAACCAATGGTCAGGGGCGGACCAACGGACTAACAAATGGTCTGACAAACGGCCTTACTAATGGATTGACCAATGGATTTGTACATGATGAAGGAAGAATCAATGGAATGGTCAATGGAAATGGGAGAATCTATAGTCTTAATGAACCTGCAAGCTACCATGCAGGTGGCTTCGGACGTTTATCAGGAAAAGGAAGAAAAAGACAGAGAATTCACAGGCTCACAATCCTGGCATCTTTTGTAATACTGGCAATTATTATTCTCAATATGTTTGTGTTCGTAGAACATGTTCCTCCGCCACTGGATATCCAGATTGATGGAGAGTTCAATGACTGGTCAGAATTTATTATTACTGAATCATCAACAAATCCATTGCCATTTAATCCAAATATTGACATTTTACAAAGCTGTGCTGAGAACAATGGAGGCAAATATCTGGCACTGTACCTGGAGGTTGCAGGCGATATATTTCAGGGAGAACCCACGACGGAAAATGCCAGACAGGATACTTTCTATGCCTTCTTTGACACAGATAGGAGCGCAGCAACTGGCTATATCATAAATGACATTGGGGCAGACCATGTGCTGGTGATATCCGGATGGGACGGAAAGGTCTATCAATCGGTATTTCACTCATTCTTGTCTGATTATGATAATCAGGATTGGGACGGTTTTCGTTCAGGTTATACTATCTATTCCGGGGCCAATGGCAGTGCTCTGGAAGCTCAGATTGGCTGGTCTGTTCTTGGTTTGATTGAACCCAGCCATGTGGACATATATTTTTGCTCTCAAAGCTGGGATGGTTTTCAGGACATGGCCCATGATATTATCAGTACAGACAAGGGTGTTTTACATGGTGTCCAGTACAGCGTGGGCCCAGAGATAATTACAGGAGACTCGGAAAATCTGCTATGTATTGACCTAACTGCCAGAGATGCTGACATGACAATAGATACATTACAAATCAAATTTGATGGAACTCTACCGGCCGGGGAAATTGCACGGTGTTATGTTACAGATGAAGAATCAAATGTATTATGCGAATCTGATGACATTGCAAATGGACTGGTAACTGTCAATTTTGGCGGATACATTATTCCGGAAGAAACATCCCAATCACTGTTTGTTGGAGTGGATTTGAGTTCCACGCCTTCTCAGGGAAGTACCCTCAGGGCCAGGATAATGACCTCCCGGGATATTGGAATGCGCAATGGCACAGTCACGTTGAGCGTCCAGGCTTCAGATTATGATTATTCCTATATTGGTTCAATACCTTCAGAAATAACCATTGATGGAGGGTTCTCAGACTGGACTGAATTCAGTTTAGACATGGTTGATGATGTATCTACCCAGGAAATTAATAACATAGATATTACAAAATTCGCAGCCGAATATGGCAATGATGAACTTGCTTTGTATATGGATGTGGATGGAATAATGTTAGGAGGAACATCAATACCCTATAAGAATTCCAGAATTGTGGCCTCACCCCGCCCAAATCAAACTCAAATCATTAAGGTGGACTCGGATGGCGATGGAATAATTGATGAATACGAGATAGGGTATGAATTTGATTTTGACAATGATGGTATTTCTGACCCACTGGACACAGATGATGATAATGATGGGGAGATGGATTATACTGATGGCGGAGAAGACATGTGGCTCAACCTGACATATGCTGGCGTATCAAGATACATCGGGCCTCCAGAACCAAAAGAAAAAATAACTGGTGAGGACAATGCCAGAATCTATCTGGACTCTGATAATAATACCTTTACTGGATTCAGAATAGGAAATATTGGTGCCGAATATCTAATTGAAATCAGCGGAAAACACAATAAAATACTGAACCAGTCCTTGTACTCATATGATTTTGAGGAAGACAATCCCTGGGTCTGGGAAGAAGAATCTAATGAGATAGATATAGCAATAGATTCTACTCAAATTGAATTATCCGCCCAGATTATAACAAGTAATTCCATGAAAATATGGTTCCAGACCACTGATTGGAGCGGCGCCTATGATGAGCCAGATGGGCAAGTAGAGATAGGGTTTACCTATCAGGCCAAAGGGGGAACAAGGGCCGGTGATGATAATCCACAACCAGCTGGTTCCGGCACCGACCTGACCTGCTACAGCGGAACATCCGCCACCATTGACGGTGATTACAGTGCAGCAGAATGGGAAGACGCTGATTATTATGATACTGGCTCCGTCATAATATACACAAAACATGATGGCACATATGCCTATTTTGCCATGGTGGCATTGCATGATACCTCTCTGGACGAAAATGATTATGGCATCTTTGTCTGGGACACTGCCCATGATGCAGGAACCGCACCTCAAACAGATGATAACATGTACACTGCAACCCGGGGAGCATCCGAATGGACCTACACTGAACAAACCGGGGACGGAAGCAATTGGGGCTCTTCTTCAACTTTGTTAGCCGGCGAATTTGTAGCAGCTTATGACAGTGGAGAGGGGTATATGGTCTATGAGGCACGGGTACTTCTCACAACTCTGAACAGCAATGGAAACTTTGATGCCAATGAAGAGACAATAGGTTTTGCAGGATTAACAGTAGATGGAGACGATAGCAGCCAGGGTGTATGGCCAAGCTCCGCAGACTCTGATAATCCAAGCACATGGGGTGACCTTGAATATTCCACTGCAGAAATTCCCGAATTTCAGACTTTCTTAATTCCATTGATTGTTCCTATGGTTCTAATTTTTTACAGAAAAAAATAATCATTTAGCTCTGACCAGCTCAGGACTTTGCTCTGTGGCGTGCCCTGACAGCCTCACCGCGGGTTGATTCAATCATCTCTTGGCCTGACATCCTGGCAGTTCCGCTGGCAGCTAATTTTCCGTTTCGGACCACGGCAACCTCATCACCTACTCGAATGTTGGGGTCTGCGTCATCAACACCCACTGCGAAAACATTGCCAGTTATTTGAAAGTCTGCAATTTTCACAGTGTGTATGTCCTTTTCAACCATAAATTTTGCACCCTCCAGTGTGGGCACAAGATTTCCTGTTACGTAGGAAATGCTTGCTACTTGCTCTTTACCCTGGAATATTCTGAGCTTGGGATACCGGCCCTTGACCACTGCGCTCTGGAACATTTCCTCTGCCTCTGGACCGAACTGGAACCTTGCCATTGAACAAATTTCCTGGGTACTGCGAGTTCGCCAGCTTGAATCACTGCCTTCTGTTATGTCGGCCAGGGTTTTTTGCAGAAGCTTCAGGGATGCGTCTGACTTGGGGCCTCCTTCAGTAGTGACCAATGCGTCAATGTCAAGGAGATTTTCATCGCCCAGGTGATTTATAATGTGCGAATAATTATTTAATTCTAAATATTTATTAAGTGAGTTATTAATCATAACCTTCTCGTCCTCAAACCACTGGCCAGTTACCGGAATGTCGTAATTTTGCGCAGGATAATACAGCTCCAATTCCCTTGGCACAATACCCAATGGTGAAGTAACAATAACCTCGTGAACGTCCATGGATACTCCGCTATTCCTTATTGCATTGCGGAAATAGTAGTGGCTGGTGCTGTCCGAGTATGGTTTTCTTGCGGAGCATGGCAGTAAAACAAGGACCTTTGGAACGTCTGGCTTCCGGTATCTTTGGATGACACGTCTGCGGAACCGCTCTATGTCCGGCCGGCCAAGTGCCAGACGGGTGATTGCCCTGAAATTTGCTCCAGAAACAGGAAATCGCTGTTCCTGAAAATCATAATACTGGGTGTCTAATCGGCGAAGTATTTCCACAAGCTTTGGAGAAGTTTTTGCCTTGTACTCCACATATTCCCGAAGGGTTCCACGTTTCATGTGTCCTCTGACTCTCTGGAGTTCGGACTGGAGGGCCATCATATTGTGCAGGTATAATGATTCATCACAGCCCGGGCAATGGCATTCTCCATCCTGAATATCATCCTGGGGCCAGGCACCGTCCGATGTTAGAAAATATCCTTCACTGGATAGTAGGCTGGCTCTTGTGGAATCCAAAATATCTGCGCCTATGTAAAACAGCAATGCCAGATTATTTGGCAAAGCAATTCCAGGCAGGTACAGGGCAGCCTGGTATCCTATTTCTTCCCGGATTTTGATAAGCTCTTTGATAAATATTCTCGGATTTTGATATAAATCTAAAGATTTATTTAAAATATAGATGTCATCATTGGTCTGGCTTTGAATTACCTCTGCATTTGGAGGAGCAGGAAACCTTTCAGTATCCATAAACAAAATATTGGGAGTTTCCAATAGCCAGTCATCTCCTGAAAGCTTGCCAGAACGGGCGGTTGCAACCCGATTGTTCACCTCAAACATCAGGCAGCAATAAGCCGGCTGAGATATAAAATTACGTGATTATAGGTGACACTATGAAGTAAATGCCGAAAATTATCAGAACCACCCCGCAGCCACCAAGAACAAGGGACTGGGTACGGCCGGTCCAGAACTCCCTGGAGCGGAAGGTGGCATAGCTCACAAATGCATCCCATACCAGGTCACATAGCCAGTGGATTATGGCAAAAATAGCAACAGCCCATGCTCCGAAGGTACTGGCCTGGGTTATAAGCAGTATTCCTACAGTGGCCCACCACAGGAAGAAATAAGGATTTGACAGGCTTGTGATAATGCCTACCCAGAATGGATGATAAGGTAGATATTTTTCTTCCTCTGGGTCGTCTCCCCGATGAGTCACCATTCCATAGCCCATGTACAGTAACATTGCACCACCTGCCAGGCCAATGAAAATCATAACCCCGTCATCCTGAAAGAAAGCGTCCAGTCCAAAATACAATGCTGCAATTAGAGGGAACTCAACAATACCGTGGGCCAGGGCTATCCAGATGCCTGCATATTTGTCTTTATAACCTTTGGTTATTGTGGCTACCAGTACAGGGCCAGGCATCATTACACCTGAAAGCGATACAAGAACCACAAATCCGAGAAAAATTAGCAGGCCAGAATCCGGGATAGTCATTTCAATCATCCCGAACGGTAACCTTTCCGTCGGCGATATCTATTCCCACCAGTGTTTTAACTTTAATTCCGAATTTTTCCTCGACCTTTTTGCGGCCTTCGCCCTTGTCAATGACAATTATTACATCAACAACTTCAACACCCATCTGCCCAAGCGCCCTTAGTATGCCGATTATTGTGCCTCCAGTGCTGATAAGGTCGTCCAGAAGTACTACTCTATCGCCTTTCTTAAGGCCATTGATGTACATCTTCCTTGAGGAATAGCCAGTCTCCTGGTCAAACTCCTTTTCATCTGGCAGGCCGTACTTCCGTTTTCTGATGATGGTGAATGGTTTGCCGGTCTTCAGAGATAGTCCGGCTGCAAGGTGAATTCCCATTGCCTCTGCAGTGACGATTTTATCATACTGGCCTTCAATCTTTTCCGCCATGGCATCAATTACGTCCTTGAACAGGTCTGGTTCTATAGTTGGAATTCCGTCGGCAATTGAGAATACAAAATAGTCATAGTCCTGAAACTTGACCACCGGGGCGTTCTCCAGACTGTGCCTCAACCTTTCCAGCATGAAAATCCCTAGTAAACAATGAGGCTGTCAACCTTGCCTTCGGGGAGTTTGGCCCGACCGTTCAGGAATCCAAGTTCGATAACAAAGGCGCATTTCACAATTTCGGCTCCCAGTTTCTCAATGAGATTGATGCTGGCCATTGCTGTACCGCCAGTTGCCAGTAAATCGTCAACAATAATTACCCGGTCGCCTTTCTCCAGGGCATCTGTATGCATTTCTATTGTTGCCTCGCCATATTC
>DAOVXH010000049.1 GCA_030636255.1 Methanomassiliicoccales archaeon | reverse complement strand
TCCTTCATGAAGAATTATTTCTTCCACGATTTCTGCCTCTGGAATTTCCTCCTGAATCTCCAAGAGATCAGAATCCATCTCATCGGATATTGCAGGTTCTTCAACAGGTTTTTCCGGAACTGGCTCTGGTATTGGCTCTTCTATTGGAGCAATCTCTGGTTCTGGAACTGGCTCTTCCGGAGCTGGCTCTTCAACAGGGCCACAAATGAAGCATTCTGAAGACTCGTCTTCAAGAACTGCGCCGCAGCCATCGCAGGCGAATTCTTCGGCTGCTTCTGGCTCGGGTATTGGCTCACCAGCTTCATCAGAAGCCGGTGCAGTAATTGTCTGTGACAATTCTGCATCAATATCATCCACTAGCTCAGGAGTTGGCTCTTCACCAACAATTACACCGCAGATGAAGCACTCTGTAGCTCCATCATCAAGAACTGCACCGCATCCGGCACAGGATATTTCCTCTGCTGGAGCTTCTGGTATTGACTCTTCTACTGGAATGGGTTCTGGCTCGGGAACTGCCTCCTCAATTGGAGTTTCACATATTATGCACTCTGTGGCCTCTGCATCCAGAAAGGCACCGCAGGATGGACATGATTTTTCATCATCCAGTGGTTTTTCATCAATGATGTCAGTTATCTCGGCCTCAACGGCTGCTGCCTCGGCCTCTGCCTCAAGGACATGGCCGCACATGGTGCAGACCGTGTCTACCTCAGAAACCTCTGCGCCACAACTTGGACAGGTTGTTCCTACCTCATCTATTTCCGGCTCTTCCAGGCCAAGTTCATCCGCTGGTATGGGTACTGCTTCGGATTCGGCTGAAATTGTAACTGGCTCCAGGGCAATTCCACATATGCCGCATTCTGCATCAAATTCACCTATCAATGCACCGCAGGAAGGACATTCTGGACCTTCCTCCTCGTCTGGGATTGTTGGTTGGTTCAGGCCCAATTCAGCTTCCTTGGCTCTGAGCATTTCATCATATTCAGTATCAGAAATAAGGCCGTCCATGTATTGCTTGCCCAACTCTTTCTTGTAATGGTCAAATTCTTCTTGGGGGGTTTCATCGGCCAAATTACTCGCCTCCCTCATCAGCTATGGCTGAACCGCAGCCAGGACAGGTGTCAAGGCCTTTGCCAACCATTGCACCGCAGCTTGGGCATGTATTGACCTCCAGGTCATCCTCAAGTGGTGCTTCAATGGCAGATTCAAGCTCGCTCAGGGCTTCAAGGCTTTCTCCATTGAGTGGAACAGATTCCTCTGGGCCTTCCAGTTCAAGGCTTTCCATTACCATCTGGTCCTCGTCAATTTCAGAAGCAGATAATAGTTCGCCAGGCTCTTCAATTGTCTCAACTGGTTCAAGGGCTGGAACTTCTTCATCCAATTCCTCATCAAAGTCCTGGTCAAATTCTTCTTCAACCTCAAAGAGAACCCCGCAATTGCCGCAGGCGGTGTCAAACATACTGACCTCAGAACCACAGCTTGGACATTCGACTGCCTCGCCGATTTCTTCCAGTACAGACTCAACAGCCATTTCTTCTGGGATTTCTTCGATCTCCTCTTCTTCGAACTCAGTAAGTTGATCCTCTAAAACAAGAACTTTACATGAAGGGCACTGGACCTCTCTTTCGCGCTTGAATGACCAGGCAAATAGTAATAGGCCAATGGTAAAAAGAACAATTCCAAGAATACCTACCATCTGGTCAATCCAGCCATATCCCAGGTACAAATTACCCAGGGGTGACCATCCAATCACATTATGAACATAAGAACCAAGTGCAACACCTATGTCTCCGATTATTATGAAAACAAGGCCTACCCAGAACTTCCATTTCCAGCTCTGCTCAATACCAGCATATTCCTTTCTTATGTATACATTACCGCAATCGCCACATGATACAAGGTCGCCGGATTCAACACTGAACATTTTACTGCCACAAATGGGGCAGCCGTCTGTGGCCTCATCACTCTGAATTTCAGGGGAGCATTGAATGCATGAGCCGTCGGCATCCAGTTGAGTGTCGCAATCAGGGCAGAATTCCTCTTCCTGGGGCACTTCATATTGCCCTTCTTCGTCAGCCACAGTTTCCTCATAATACTCTGTGGGTTCACCATTTTCAATTGGTGAGAATGGCTCTCCACATCCTGAACATTCTGAAGCATCTGCGCTTACATTGGAACCGCACATTGGGCAGACGAACTCTTCAAGTTCTGGCTCCTCAATAACAGGTTCATCCTCCATGGGAGCTTGCTCAATCTCAGATTCAATATCAACCAAAGTATTTTCAAATTTAGATTCATCAAGATCTAGCTCTTCCATCTCAGTCTCATCTAATTCCAATTCATTCTCTATCGGAGTTTCATCAATCTCTGGTTCATCAAGCTCTGGCTCATCTTCTAACAAGACTTGTTCGGCTTCCGGCTCTGGGGAAATCTCTTGTTCTTGGCTGCTAATAGCTGTGCCACACAGAAAACATTCTGCTGCTCCACTTTCTAGTTCAGCCCCGCACTCTGGACATATTATTTCTTCATTATCTGGAATAGTTAACCCCCCTGGTCTCCAGTTATAATAGTTTCCTCTTCTTCATCATCCGGACGAAGCTTTGGAAGGGATAGTATGAGCATGATGATACCAATAACCAATATAATTATTCCGACTGTTGAGACCAGCTGATTGACCCATCCGAAGGAGTCGAAATTGTCATAAGTAGCAATCGGCACTTTCAATAGATCATGAAGCCATGAACCAAGAGCTATGCCAGGCCCTCCAACAAGCACCAATATCAGGCCGAGCCAGAAAAGGAATTTTGATTTTTTCTCATCTGATTCAATAATTTCAAAGGCCTCAGGCGAGAATGGTTCCTCACAGTTTGGGCATTCAATGGCATTTGCAGGAACTGGTTCGCCGCACATTGGACAGGTTGTGGCTTCATCCGGTATGGACTTCTCAACAAGGTTAGAATCTTCAGAACTCTCTACCACAATCTCAGTGTATTATAAACTATATTATATGTGTTTCCCCTATGTATATATAAAGGTTATTCTAAAACTAATCTGGCCTACGCTGAATATAAGAAAAATAAAGTCATGGCTTTTTATTATTATGCGACGTCCATTACAACAACGTCACGCACTGCCTTCATTTCATTGAAGGGCAGTATAAGCTTGCCCTGGGCGTCGGTCCTGTAAAGTCTAACTTCCACTTCCTCGGCAGGAATCACAAGAACATGCTGCAGTTCCCCTGTGACCGTGTCCACCACAAAATTCTCTATCATGCCCAGTATCTGGCCCTCATTTGTCATCACGGTCTTTCCGCGCAGTTCAGAAACGAATTTCTTCATAGCAATCACCTCAGGCGTAATAGCCCAGCCCACCCTTGTCAGATGTTTCTGGCTTTCCGCTCTCTAGGGCTTCCCTAATAGCTTCGTAATATTTGATAGTTTCTTTTGTAGCTGAAGGGCGAACAGCCTTCAATGACTCTTCAAAGTGTGATTTTCTTATCTCTTTGGCATTGATGTCCTTTCGGAGGGCAATCATTCCTGCTTCCCGGCATACCCCTTCAATATCAGCGCCAACATATCCTTCTGTTGAATCTGCCAGCCAGTCCAAGTCTACTCCAGATAATGGCATATTGCTTGTATGAACCTTGAAAATTGATTTTCTGGCCTCCCTGTCTGGAACTCCGACATATACAAGCCTGTCAAACCTGCCAGTGCGCAAAAGAGCATGGTCTATAATGTCAGGTCGATTTGTTGCTGCAATTACAACAATGCCATCCATGTTTTCCATGCCATCAAGTGAGGTTAATATCTGATTCACAACACGCTCGGTTGCCCCGGAATCTTGAGAAGAACCTCTGGCAGGCGCAATGGAGTCTATTTCATCAAGGAAAACTATGGAAGGCGAAACCTGCTTGGCCTTCTTGAATATCTGGCGTACTGCTTTCTCGCTCTCGCCTAGCCATTTGGACATTACCTCTGGTCCTTTTATGGAAATGAAATTTGCCTCGGATTCATTGGCAACTGCCTTGGCCAGCATGCTTTTTCCTGTTCCTGGTGGCCCATAAAGAAGAACGCCTCTTGGAGGTGTTATTCCCAGACGTATGAAGGCATCAGGGTCTTTCAGAGGAAGCTCAACAGCCTCTTTCAAGGCAATCTTCACATCTTCAAGGCCGCCAACATCATCCCAGCCTATGTCTGGAATCTCAACCAGAACTTCACGCATGGCACTTGGCTCAACTTCCTTCAAAGCATCTCTGAAATCATCCCTGGTGACTTCCATTTTCTCTATGACATCTGTGGGTATTGGCTGGTCCAGATCGAATTCTGGAAGGTAGCGGCGGAGTGCCTTCATTGCGGCCTCACGGCCAAGGGCCGAAAGGTCTGCACCCACAAATCCATGGGTGATGGCTGCAAATTCATCCAGCAAGCCAGATCTTGATAAATCATCGCCTGCAATTGGCATTCCCCTGGTATGAATCTCCAGGATTTCTTTCCGGCCGTCCCTGTCTGGAACACCTATCTCAATCTCACGGTCAAATCTGCCTGGCCTTCTCAATGCCTCGTCTATGGAATCTTCACGATTGGTGGCTGCAATAACAATGACATTTCCACGGGAGCTCATACCGTCCATTAGCGTCAGCAACTGAGCAACAACACGGCGCTCAACCTCTCCTTGAACCTCATCACGCTTTGGGGCAATGGAATCCAGTTCGTCAATGAAAATAATTGATGGGGAATTTTTCTCAGCATCTTCAAATTTTTCTCTTAATTTTTCTTCAGACCCGCCATAGTACTTTGACATTATTTCCGGGCCCTGGATGGAATAGAAACTAGCTCCTGCCTCATTGGCAACTGCCTTTGCAATCAGGGTCTTGCCGGTTCCTGGAGGTCCATAGAGTAAAACACCCTTGGGCGGGTCAATGCCCAGGCGTCTGAAAAGTTCCGGATGCCGCAATGGAAGTTCTATCATCTCCCTTATACGTTGAAGCTGATTATGGAGGCCACCAATGTCCTCATAGGCAACAGATGAGATATATTCGTCTTCCACATCTACGGCTTCTTCCTTCAGCTCAAGAACAGTGTTGCCAGTCATAATCACAACATCCTTTGGAGAGGTACTTATAACTGAAAATGGTAAATTGCCAGTTAGTCCAACTCCAGGTATGAGAATTGTATCGCCCTTGACAACTGGTCGATTGCCCAGTCCTCGTTTGATAAACTCCTCGATTCCCTCGCCGAACCTGACCTTTGTGCCCTGGGAAACTGCCGGGGCCAGCACAATCTTGGAAGCTGGTTTCACATCTGCCTTCCGGACCTCAACTTTGTCCCCAGGAGACGCTCCAGCACTCTGGCGAAGAAGATTGCAGATACGGATTAGGCCTTTGCCCTCATCGCCCTGAAGCAGTTTGTAGACCTTGGCTGTTGTCTTGCTCTTTCCGATTATTTCGATTATATCTTCAACCTCGAGACCCAGGTCCAATCTGGTCTTTGTGTCCAACCGGGCCTTTCCGAATCCCACGTCAGACTGGTCAAGTGCTCTTTCTACCTTCAGTATCATGCTTTTGGGCATTTTCATTCCTCCATCGGGGTAATCGGCTGCAACCTTATTATTATTCCCATAATTTTCATTTTTGATAATGTTGCTGGCTCATTGAATTTCAACGGTTCCTGAATCTGCGTCCACAGACACCATATCGCCGGTTTTAATCTGTTCAATGTCAATTCCATCAACACAGGGTATGCCAGCCAGTATAACTCCAGTGGCAACAATTGTTTCGGTCTCGGCATTCACAATGGCTGCTGGTCCTACACCGTTCTTGTGCAGCCCGTAGATTACATAGGAACCCACTGTGGAACCCTTGCCGCATGGGAATACCAGAACCTTTCCGGTGACACACTGGCCTTCAAGTTGATGACCTTTTTCTATGACTATTCCGGTCTTGGCGTCTATGCCTCCGTAGAACCCGATCGGTTCTGTGGAAACTATTGCCTGGGCCTTTGCCTTACCTGGGGAAATCATACGACCATTCATCACAAACACCTCTCAACAAGCTCATCAACACTCTGGAAAATCACATTTTGATTGCAGAAGCCAGGCAGATAATTTGCTGCCTTGCCTGAATTAACTCCTGTAATTTTGAAGCCCATGTCCTCGATTGGTGAGACAACCATGCAGGTGTCAGCCACAACACGGCCGCCAGCATTTTCTATTGTCTCGGTGAAGCCCATTCTATTAGCAGCCTCTTTCATGACTCTTGAGGTGCATATCCAGATTGGCTTTTTCAGGGACTTGCCGGCAATTTTCTCGGCAAGGCTGACTATTTCCCGAAGGCTTGCATGGGGGCAGCCCAGAATGGCTATGTCCAGAGTTTCCCCGGTGTTTAGTTTGTCAAATGTTGCTTTCAGTTCGTCTGCACCGACATTAATTTTCTCAAGGCCAGACACATCATAATCTCTGGCTTCTGGAGTCAAACCTTCAGCATGATACAGGGCTACAGCGCCAGAGGCGGCCATTGCAGCGCCCAGGGCTTTTAGCTGGTCTGTATTGGCATTTTTTATTCCCTTGAAATATGGGATTTTATTCTTGACCTGTTTGCCAACATGGTATCCAAGAGCCCCGAAGTCAACATTGTTTTCAAGGGCAGTATCAATATCAATAACTATGTCTGGCTTTCGATTTTCATCCAGATGCAGGCCATAATTCGGAGTAACTCCACATATTGCTGCTGCCAGTGCAGATGGACCTCCCTCACGGTTTGTCCTGGCACCGATTACAGAATTGGAAAATGATACTGCTGAGGATTCAGACCATGCAATGTGTTCTCCAAATCTTGGCAAGTTACCGGCCAGGTACGGTGTGCAAGTGGCAGTTACCACAATGCCCATCTTTCTGAATGCTTCCATGATTCTTATCTGGTTTTTGGCAAATTCCTCTGGAAATCCAATTTCTTTCCAGTTCTCCATGTCCATGCCTGCCGGGTTGAGGTATGTTAGAACCTGAACCTTGGCGCCCTTGCTGGCGAAATCCTCCAGAAATTCCAGACCTGGATCGCCAATGGACTTGTATGAAACTCCGGCAACCTGGACCGAGCCAACAGGAATCATCTTTTCAGCACCGTATATCTCGCCCAGTCTCACCAGCAGCCTGAATAAACGTTGTGCTACCTCGCCTTGCTCTCCGTCCAGCATTTTTTGTTCGTCTTGTGTTAGATACATTTCAATAGCTCCTTGCAATTATTGATTATTATGTCAATCTCATCCTCTGTGGCATCATCTATGTGAATGCCGCCAGTAACCGCCACCGGGCGATTGTATTTTGCGCATGCGGCCTCGGCAATTGGCATCAGCACCTGAAGGTCATGATGGCCCCGGATTTTAATGACCTGGACATCAATTCCAGGTTCCTTGTAGACAAGACCTCCAATATGGGACTTTTCTCCGCCGCCCAGGGTGTATGATATGCCATGGTCCAGGACCTTTTTTTCAAGCCAGACCTTGTACCGGCCCTCTCCGGCAATGATCCTGTCATTGCTGCGCTCAACAATACTCATCTGTTTCAACATCCTGGTACTTTACCCGCACATACTTGGCAGGGTCAACATCTTCCGGCATTGTGGCATCCAGTCCAACCTTGTCTATCATTGTCTTTTTCCCTGAGTGGTCACCGCTTGGATCCAGTGAAGAACCTGGCTGATTTGGTATTATCACAGCGTCCTTTGTGGCCTGGAACCTTGTAGCCAGTGCCCATTCCACTGCATCTGAATTGTAAATGTCAACATCCTTGTCAATGATTATGACGTGTTTCATGCTCTTGTGGCCCTGGAATGCTGCTTCGATTGCCTTCTTGCCGTCGTCTGGATGCTTCTTGTCTATCTGCACAATACTGTGAAGCCAGCTTCCTCCGCCAATGGTCACAAGAACGTTCTTGCAGTCCACTACCTTGCTTACTTCATCGTAGATTGTGGGTTCCTTGGGCATGCCCATGAGAATTTTATGCTCCATCCGGCCTGGTAGAAGAACCTGATACATTGCATCCTTGCGATGGGTTATGCAATCGATTACGAACACTGGCTCCTGGCGTTCAAAGTCTCGGGTTTCAGTTAAATCCACAAATGGCCCTTCCCTGTCAGTCTCCTTAATCAGACGGCCTTCAAGAACCATCTCAGCGTCTGCTGGCACTTCCAAATCCACTGTTTTGCATTTCACCAGTGGCGTGCAATCAAGAGCATGGGCGATTTTTAGCTCATCAGTTCCTGGCGGCGGTCCAAGACTGGCTGCAATCATTACAGCAACCGAGTTGCCTATACAAATTGCCATTTCCAGGTCTCCTTCAACCTTGTCATAGGTGGTGCGGGTTTGCCTTTTAGGAATAAGCCTGGCAGTCATGCGGTTCTTGCCCACTTGCATGACTCTGTGATAGCATGCATTTCTTCCAGTCTCCGGGTCTTTTATGACAGCTACAGTTGCAGAACCATAACGGCCTCCATCATCTGGCAGATGCATGAGGAACGGTAATTTGTCCAGATCTGGGTCATTAATCACAACTTCCTGGCACGGTGCATTTTCCACTATTGGGGGTTCCTTTGGGTCCCGAAGTGCCTGAACTAGTTTTAGTAAAAGCCCCTCTTTGGTGGTGTCCAGTGCCTTGGCAATTATGTCCCTGGATGAGGTTATTCCGCCAAAAATTGGATAATCATAATCCTTAATATTTTCGAAAATTGTTGGCTGTTCCCCAAGTGAATAAAGAACATTAGCCAGTTCATATTCTGTGCTTATTTCCTTACTAACCCTGTTTAGTTCGCCGTCCTGCTCCAGTTTGGATAGAAAATCACGTAGATTCATGCCATACCTCCTATAGTACCAAGAGGGAATCAAAAAAATCTATTTATAATTGATGTAAGGAACTTAGGCAGATGCCGATTATTTCAATTTAATCAATATATGAAAAACAACTTCGAGCAGGTGAGTGGGGGTTGGGACGAGCCATTTTCGAGTTATGCGAGAAAATTCAGGGGAATGAGCGAAGCGAATTCCTCAGAAGCGAAGAAGTTGGGTGGGGGGAACCCTCAGGGGCGGGCCAAGCAAATGAAACAGGCCAAACATTAACCCATCAATTCAATCAGAAATTTCCCTTCGTATCTTTTCACACATCTCGGCCAGTTCTTCTTCAGATGCTTTTTTTGCCCTGTTGGGGTCAAGCTCAAATCCCTTGTAAAGAGGCACTAAGTGAACATGCACATGTGGAACTCCAAAACCTTCTACAGTAATGCCAATTTTTTTTGCTTCTGTTACTTTCTTAAGAGGCCCTGCCAATTGCCTGGCTATGGAAAAGATTTCAGAATATAGCTCATCATTCATATCAAAGATATAATCAATATGCTCCTTTGGAATAATATCAATATGACCAGGGTTTATTGGAAATATATCAAGAAAAGCTAGAAATTTTTCATTCTCCCAGACAATGAATGCAGGACTTTTACCGTCTCTAATTTTGCAAAAGATGCAATTATCCATATTAACCAATCCTTGCTTTCATAAATTTAAATCCTTCAGACTCGCATGCATTAGCAATTTTCTTTTGGATTTCCTCATCTGGAGCCAGGACCACCATATAACCGCCCATTCCGCCGCCTGTCATCTTGGAACCTATTGCGCCATGCTTTCTTGTGAGCTCCACCAGATAGTCCAGCTCTTGGCAGCTTACGCCAATCTTCTGCAATAATTGATGGTTGAAATTCATGAACTGGCCAACCCTTACCAGGTCTCCGGCAGCCAGGGCATCCCTTGCAGAAATTACTATTTCTTCTGCCTGGTCAAAAATAGAATCATATTCCTGGGGATTCTGGTCCAGGCGCTCCTTGACACCGGAAACAGCAATATTGGTCTTTGTTGTGACGCCTGTGGATACAAGCAATATGTTCAGTGGTTTTCCAAGTTCCAGAAGGTCCATCTGATTCTTTCCGCCTTCCAAATTCTTTCTGAAAAAGATTGGCTGGCCATAGGTTGAACATGTATTGTCAATGCCAGAAGGTGTTCCT
>DAOVXH010000164.1 GCA_030636255.1 Methanomassiliicoccales archaeon | reverse complement strand
CATGAGAATCGCAGGAAGAACATAATTTGCAAGGTATAGCATTTCAGTGCCAGTTACCTGTATAAGCATATTTCCCAGGACATATGACAAAGGAAAAGACGTGACATAGGAAGAGAAGGGCATTCCCTGGCCGTCAAGTATCGGAGAGACATTGGCTGCCATTCCCATATGCCAGATGGTATCTGCCTGCTTTACAAACCCACTGAGAAGATAAGGGGTGTACCAGAGGAAAAGAGCACCCAGAAGAATAAACCCGAACATGATCCATTTTCCAATGAGATACTTGCGGTCAAGGAAAAGAAAACTGAGAATATAACCGCCCAGTAACATGAAGAACAATGGATACAATGCAAAAATCTCTGCCAGTGGCTCAGCAGTTCTTGTGTTGAGATAATCAGGATATGCCAATCTGACAATGGAGGCCCAGATTAGGAACAATGTTGCCATGGTTAGTATGGCAATGATAGGTGAGAGCTTTTTCTTTTCTCCAGCCAGCTCAAACTCATTTTCTTCACCTTCTGGCATGTTTTTCACAATGAACAACTAGAGTATAAATATGTTGCCTTGCAAGGGCAATCAGGAAATTTTTGTAATTCCTGCAGACTGGGCGACATACCCAAATAGCACAGAACAAGTGACCAGTGCCAGAGTCGAATAATAACGTAGTTTACAAAGCATTTTGCATTTTTTGTTCTTACTGGCCATATTCTTTAATGTGTACAGGACATACTTCTTTTCTGTTCCAAGTGATTCACCGTCATATTTCTTACTGAACAGTGCCTTTGAGACGCCTTCCCAGTACCCTCTTTTGATAAGGTTCTTCATTGTCAATCTGTAGGGGTAAACCTTGTGGTTCACACACATTCTGTCAGAGTGAATTATCCTGTGGCCCGATGCCAGAAGCCTGATGCACACATCTCTTTCTTCGCCTACCAACCCGCATCTCTGGACCCAGGTTCCCTTCTCTTTCTTCCACTTTTGAATGGCACCCAGCTCATTAGGAAAGCCTCCTTCCTTTATCAGTAAATCCTTTCTGAAGGCCATATTGGTTCCGATGGCGCTCTCAACCTCTGCCCCATCTTCTGTTTCCATGTACGAGCAGCTTATGGTCCAGTACAATGGCCCTGGAAACCATGCCCCATCCTTGCCTACCCAGTCTGGAAGTATCTTTCCTGTTACTGCTCCTGCCTTTGGATTATTTTTCATGGTCTCTCTTATGGCTTTTATCCACCCGGAACAGGCAGTGGCATCATCATCAATGAATGCAATGATGTCTCCGGCAGAATTGCTTGTGCCAGTATTTCTTGCATTTGACAATCCTTTTTCCTTGCTGACTATAATCTTAATTTGCTTCTTGTACTTGTTATCCAGGGTCGAAACCAGCTCTGGATTCTCATCAATCACCACAAGAAGCTCTGACTCATCATCAAGTTGCTGAATAATCGAATCAATTGACTGAAAAGTATCTTTGATTCTTTCCATGCCATATGTTGATATTATAACAGATACCATCATCTTATTCACCATAAGGCCATGCATATAAAAACTGTTGCTTTGTTAGTAAAAAAAAGAATAAGAAAACCCTAAATACTTCCACCCTCTACATCCTGTGATTACAATGAAATACTTAGTGACTGGCGGTGCCGGATTCATAGGTAGCAACCTGGTGGACGCATTGATGGAAGAAGGGCATGAGGTAATTGCCTTTGACAATCTAAGCTCCGGAGAAGAAAGCTATGTGGCCCATCACATGGGCAATGACAGATTTAAATTAATCAAGGGCGATCTAATGGATCCACCCTCCATCGAGGAGGCCACAAAGGGCATTGAGTTTGTTTTTCACCTGGCAGCCAACCCTGATGTTAGACATGGCATCGAACGGACCCGTATAGATTTGGAACAGGGTACAATAGCCACCCACAATCTTTTGGAGGCAATGCGCAAGAATGGTGTAAAGAAGATTGGATTTTCCTCCAGCTCAACAGTATATGGTGAGGCCACTGAACTTCCTACCCCAGAAACATATGGTCCAATGCTTCCTATTTCACTCTATGGTGCTTCAAAATTGGCCTGTGAGGGCATGATATCATCATATTGTCATTCATTTAACATGCAGGCCTGGATGTACCGATTTGCAAACGTAATCGGCCACAGGGGCACCCATGGCGTCCTGGTGGACTTTATTGAAAAATTGAGAAATGACCCAACAAACATGGAGATACTGGGTGACGGTAAACAGAAAAAGTCCTATTTCCTGGTCCAGGACTGCGTTGCAGGCCTGATAATGGGCACAAAGAAGTCCAATGAGCAGGTGAACATGTTCAACCTGGCATGCGAGGAATGGACCGATGTCACCGAGGTTGCAGACATTGTTACCCAGGAGATGAACCTGGAGAATGTTGAATATCATTATACCGGCGGCACCAGAGGCTGGGTCGGCGATATACCACGGACCTGGCTGTCTATTGACAAGGCAAGGGCAATGGGCTGGGGTCCCAGTCATTCTTCAGAAGAGGCAGTAAGACTGGCTGTTAGAGATTTGTTGAAGTCCCGATAGTGTCCTTCACAAGGTCTTCGCTCAAATACTCTGGTTTTACAGAGTTTTTGCATACTCAAACACATTCCCAGCCTGCATGATATCCTTCTGCACAGTTGATAATGGTTCCAATTTTCCAATGAGCTGGCCATCTTTCTTTATGGTTCCAGCCTCTGAGTCCATTTCCACTGTATCGCCGGTCTTTATCTGCTCCAAATTAAGTTCCTTGATTGTCAGAATGGGAAATCCAGAGTTTATGGCATTTCTCTTGTAAATTGCACCGAATGACTGGGCTGCCACACATATTGTTTCCAGGGCTACAAAACAATCCACTGCATGCTGCCTGGATGAGCCAGAGCCGAAGTTCTGGCCTGTTATGACAATATCTCCTGGCTGAGCCTTTTTAGCAAAGTCCTTGTATCCTTCCAGATTGTCAAAGGTATACTGTCCCATCTCGGCAATTTCAGTTATTGCAAGATATTGATTGTGGAATATCATATCAGTGTCTATGTCGTCAATTAAATTACCATTCTCTGTGAGAATCCACACACGTCCCTTGAATATCATTGAATCTCCTCCTTTGTGGCTATGCGGCCAAGTATTGCTGATGCAGCGGCAGTTTCCGGTGATGCCAGATGGGTTAATCCGGCACCCTGCTTTCCTGCAAAGTTACGGTTTGAAGTTGAAACATGGACCTGGCCCTCGCCGGTCATACCAATCTGTCCTGATGCGCAACCTCCACATCCTGGGTTTGAAACAACAAATCCAGCCTCAATAAATGAATTAATATGTCCCTCTTTCAGAAGTAATTTCCAGGTTTTCATGGTTGCCGGAACAAGTGTGGCAACAATTCCTGGTTTTACCTTTTTACCCTTCACAAGATTTGCCACGCTGACAAGATCCTCATAGGTTCCATTGGTGCAGGAGCCAATGAACACAGAATGAATTTCTGTGCCTGCCAGTTCTGCAACGTCCACAACATTGTCAGGTTTTGGTGGCTTGGCAATTTTTGGTTTTAAATTACTAATATCTATGTCTATTATCTCTTCATAATGCGCGTCTGGGTCTGGAAGCAATGTTTCGGTCTTACCGAAATAATCCAGCACTTCCTTGTTTGGCACTATCAGGCCAATAATTGCGCCCATCTCGGTTGCCATGCTTGCCAGGGTTATTCTTCCTGCCAGTGTTAATTTATCTATGGCCGGGCCACGGAACTCAATGGCCTTTCCCAGGGCAGATTTAGTGCCCAGCTTGCCGATTATTGCTAATGTCAAGTCCTTAGCAGAGCAAGAATCCGGTAAATCGCCATGAACATTAACAATAATGCTGGACGGAACCTCGAACCATGTCTTTCCAGTTTTGAAAACGAAAGCAATGTCCTGGTCTCCCATGCCCTGGCCGAATGCCCCTACTGCGCCCATGATGTTTAAGTGAGAATCAGTGCCAACAACTGTTGAGCCTGGATATCCCATACCTTCCTCGATTATCACATGAGAACCGATGCCTGCATCCACATCATAAAGTTTCACAGAATGTTCCTTGGCGAAATTTCTGCAAATTTGCTGATTGTTTGCATATGGAATAGTATTTGCAGGAACATTACAATCAAATGTGAAGTAAGTTTTTTT
>DAOVXH010000032.1 GCA_030636255.1 Methanomassiliicoccales archaeon | reverse complement strand
CCAGAGGGGTAGCCGTTGTCCCAGAAGTTGGTGGTAACATCAGATGCATGGACCGTGTTTCCAATGAAATTGTTGTGATAGAAATAATTTCCAGTGCTAAGCAAGGCTGTAATATCCACACCAATGTCATTCGATGTTATCTGGTTCTCGAAAATTTTGTTCTCATGTGATGCTGCTTGTGAGCGTATCCCGGCATCACTGTTGGAAGTTATATTGTTATTGGAAATTTCATTAGAGTCAGAACCCCCCTGGACAAGAATGCCTATATTACTTCCACTGATAGTATTGTTCGATATAGTGCCATTCGCAAATATATCAAGTCTCACGCCAACTTCGATATTATCTACGATAGTGTTGTGGGATATGGTGGTGAGCTCAGAATGCCCATTCAAGCCATTTCCGTAGGCATAAATGCCCCGCCATGTGTTCGAGTTCACATAATTGTATGAGATCACATTGTTCGTGCATGCGTACTGGAGAATTATGCCCATGTTATTATCCCAAATCCTGTTGTCCATGACCTCGCAATTGTTGACGAGCTCCAATTTGATCCCCGAATCAAAACCACCCGACCCACTGTTGGTGATGCCGAACCCGGACATTGACACATTGTCGGCAATGACATACACGACGTTCCCGGCTCCGCTTCCATTGATAATGGTCGTGTTCTTGTCCTCACCGATGATGGTCAGACCCTTGTCCACGGTCACATCTTCTATATGTGTGCCGGCTGCCACAGTGATGGTGTGCCCGTCCAATGTGTCTGGGTCATCAATGGCCCCCTGGATTGTGGAAAAGTACTCATCTGTGTCTATGTTGTGGACAGGGCCAGCAGGAATTGCATTTACTCCGAATTCCTCGTAACTGTAGTTCGCTGCGGTGGGGAAGATACTGTTATAAAACATCAATTCAAAGTCCCAACTGTTAAAATCATTGAGGGCCATGTTCTTATCCCAAATCATACCACCAGCATCGCCACCTAAGAAACCAGCCCCATCTCCAAAAGTCACATTGCTTCCAAAGGTTACATTGAAGGTGAAGTTGTAATTCTCATTTGCGGGGTTGTCCTGCATCCACCAGCTATCTAATGTAAATTCTGAAGGAGAATTAGGAAATGTCATCACGGTTGTACCAGATCCGGCTGGTTCTTCCATCCACTCCAAACTGAATTCCTTTGATGGTTCGTCAAATAGTCCATTGTTAGAGGCTACACCAGTCATACCATCATCATACCAGCCAGTCAAGTTAATACAACAATTTGCAATGCCATCGAATAATTCATCTATTCCAACATGGCTGTAATTGACCTCTGTGAAGAAAGTGTAGGTTTCTGAAATGCTGACAGGAGTATTTAGTTTGGATGTTCCCCACATTCCATCTGACATCTTCCACATGTCGATATTGAATATGTGAGGAAAGGTAATATAAGTCGAAGCAGAGTCATTTTTGGGAGTTCCATTCGGAGAATATTCACCAGTTACCCAGTTAGTTATATAACCTTCGGGTGTAGCTGCGAAAATTCCGACGGTGATTGTGAATGAGTGATTTCCTATTGGCACATTTGTGAAATTGTAATATAATTCCTGACCGCTGACCCCCATGCTTGTGAAAGAAGGTAATGCCCCTGCTGTATCACTGAAATATGAGACCTGTGGCGGCAGTGTGTCATTTATCCAGATGAAATTTGTCGGGCTTCCTGTATTATTGAAAAAGATAGTATAGGTTATTAATTCACCAGGGTTTGCAGTACTCTGATTCACTGTCTTTGCCAAGGATACCAGGGAACCGCTCACAACATTGAGGTTAATGGTTGCCCAGTCCTTGAGATATCCTGGTATTGACAAAGCAGGATCCAGATAAAACTGGCTCCAGGGCGTAAGATATGGATTGGACTCCATGAAGCCGCCCTCCGAGACATTTACCCACTGGATGCCTAATGAGAAGAGTGAAATGGTTGCTGTCCAGTGTCCTGGATCTATGCTGACTGTTCCATCAAAGGTCAGAGGATGCATGGCATCATTGACAAACAACATATCACCAGAATAAATGTCCATGTCCCCATCTGAAAAAGAGAAATAGCCTGGGCAGAGAACACCGTCCCTGTCCACAATTGAGTAATCAATTGAAAATGCAACCCCAGACATTACGTCGGTTCCATTCAGAGGATTATTAATCACTATATCATATGGAACACCGCAAACAATATTTTGCATATGGCCTCCTGGCAGATTTAATATATTTACACTTGTCCAGTTATATCCGAGATTGCCCCAGACAGGATTATTTGTCACATTGCAGTAAACGATTTCCCCATCAACATAATTGGATATGTCGACTGAATACTGGCCCAAGCCATTTGATGATGTGATTATTGTGGTCCACATGCCTGTTGAATTCCACCATGTAATCTCCACAGTGCAATTGGGGATTGGTTGCGGTATATAAATTCCAGCGACACCGTCATACTGGTAGGTGTAACCATAAATTGGATAGGGTGTTCCCACGCTTATTGTGGTAATTGCAGTATCATTAACTGGCGTTTGTGGGATTCCAGCGGCATTATCATATGTTAAATTGGCATAATTTAGAATTGTCCCGGTTGCAGTGATATTAATCTGGACGGTTATTTGGATGCTGGCGCTGCCTGCAGGCGCAATATTGCCGATAATCCAAACATTATCTCCAACACTCGGAACTGGAATTGCAGAAATGTAGATAATATCCAAATCATAAGTGTCCGTTATAATCACATTATAAGCCCAATCATCCCCTGTGTTCGAGTAATTGATCCAGTAAGTGATGGTGTCTCCGGCATCAGCAGATGCTGGACCGTCCTTTGTTATTTGCATCAGTGGATTAATAATGGTGGTGAGGGCTGTGTCATTCACAGTGGGCTGCGGTACAGCAACACCATCCTCATAGTCCAGTTCAAGATAGTTCATGAGGACTCCGGTTGCCCCGGCGCCTATGGTGACATTGATAAAAATAATTCCTCCCTGGCCAAACAGAAGTGTTCCTATGTCCCAGACATTGTTTCCCACTGTTGGAACAGGATTTGCATCCAAGAACGTGACATCTGCGGGATAACTCTCTGTAATAACAACATTCTCTGCTGTGGCATTCCCAATATTCTGGTATGAGATAGTGTACATTATTGTTTCACCTAGGTTGGCGGTAGCTGGCGCTGTCTTAGTTATGTCCATTATTGGCAATAAATTGACAGTTGACTGACCGATTTCATTGGCTCCGATAATCCCAAAGAAAGGCGATACTATCAAAATTCCTGCGATAAGCCAGATTACACTTTTCATTTCAAAGGTTTTCTTCCCATGATTCTTGAACATCATCTTCACCTCAACAGAGAACCTTCCGCGCCCACTGCCTCCTCATTTTTTTTATCACAAGGGAAAGTTCTCTGCTAATTAGACTAAATATGGTGCAGGTTATAAGTAAAGATTTGTACACTTCTCGAAATGTTAATAAGTGTTTGTTGTACGGTTATCGAAATAATAAGAAAAAAATAGAAAGAAAGGGAGGTGAATCAGGGGAGATTCACCTTTTGACAAATTTAGTTTCTGTTAACCGTGACCAGATCTAAGATACTGGGAACCCTTGGGATTCCAACAATATCCATGAAAATGCCAGTTTCACCATTATTGTCTGTTACAATCAATGTCACGGTATATTTTCCCCGGTCTATGTATGTGTGATTGCATGTAATTCCAGTGCCATTGGTTCCGTCCCCAAAGTCCCAGTAATAGTCCACAATAATTCCGTCCAGGTCATAGGATGTCGAGGCATCGAAATCTACATATCCAGTTACTGGACGTGCAACCTGGAAGGTGAAATGAGCCACAGGCAGCTGGTTGAGTTCCATAATGTAGGTGGTTGCATAATCTTCCTCGGTGGGCATTGGGTTACCAATAGAATCTTCATAGTCCAGGGTTGCAAGGTTGGTTATGTTGCCTGAGATATTGGTGCTTATCTGAACTGTTATCATGATGGAGCCAGAGCCCCCTGGTGCTATGGAGCCGATTGACCAAATATCAGTCGGAATGTCTGGAGCAGGAACGGCAGAGACAAATGTCACTTCAGGTGGATATACATCAGTTATCACAACATCGTACGCCCAGTCGGTGCCAACATTTTCATAGAATATCGAATAAGATATAGTTTCTTCGGGACTGGCGGTTACTGGCGCGGTCTTGGTTATTACCATTTCCGGTGCAGTTATTACTGTATCAGCAGTATCAAATTCCTGTGGCTGCGGAGTACCTACCCCATTTTCATAATCAAGGTATACAATATTTGTAATAACACCAGATACCACTGGGTCAATTAACATACTGATGCTTATCACACCACCGGAGCCAGATGGGACATCACCAATAAACCAAATATTGTCGCCTATGTCAGGTGCAGGGCTGGAATTGACAAACGTTGTAGCAAAAGAATAGTTATCAAATATCATTACATTGTAAGCAGTTCCATTTCCAACATTCTGGTAGGTTAATGTGTAGGCTATCATCTCTCCAGGATTGGCCAATGCAGGTGCAGACTTGGTGATAATCATGTAAGGGTCTGGCGATGGTGCTCCTGTCACGGTTACAATATTTGTATCCATATCAGTTGCTCCGTCATCGTCGGTCACGGTCAGTGTCACAGTATAATTTCCTGTCATGTTATATGAGTGGGATGTGAATTGACCAGTGTCCGTGTACCCATCGCCGAATTCCCAGTCATATGATACTATGGTTCCATCAACATCATATGAAAGTGTGCCGTTCAGATATACATCATCATAGACGTCAACTGCCAATGGATAATCCGGGAAGATATAGGCTACCGGAGGGGTATTACTTGCCATCCAACATATGATTTCCACATACCTACCAGTGGGCGAACCTATTACATCTATTGTAGTTGAATTGTAACCTAAATCCCCATATAATGGATTATTGGTGACATTGCAATAAACAATACCGCCATCTGTGTAATCAATAATATCAACAGCATACTGGCCATTCACATCAGATACTGTGGTGATTGTAGCCCAGTCATTTGTCGTATCATACCACTTAACTTCCACAGTGCAATTGGGAACAGGCGTAGGAATTCCATCTTGGTAAACATAGCCATAAATCAGATATGGGTCTTGAACTGCTTCCAGCACATTCACATTAGCAAAATCCGTGTCAAATCCACCCTGATCGTCATATACGTAGAGTGTTACATTATAAAATCCCACACTTAGGTATTCATGAAAGACCGTAATGCCCTGATCCCAGTAGCCATCACCGAAGTCCCAGGTGTAGTTTGTGATATTTCCATCCGGGTCATATGAAGCATTACCGGTGAACCAGGCTATTTCTCCTAAGTATATCTCCTGATAATCTGGAAATGCATCTGCAATTGGATTCGCATTTTCACCTGCGGCAATCATCATTGGTGCAGCCGTGAACAACATTGCAATAGCCAATACTAAACTAACCCACTTGAACGTCTTGGTTTTCTCTCTCATATTAACCCTCCTTTCAAATCTTAAACTTACCAAGTGTAAATGTTATACAGGGTATAAGTAATGATTTGTACACTTCTCGAAATGTTAATAAGTATTTGTTTTATGGTTGTCGAAATATGAATTATAAAATTTTCAAAATTATTAAATTGAAAAGTTGAGCTGGCCCGAAAGCCAGCTCATTATTTTCTTTGCTCAGAAAGAGTCGATTGCCGCATTGAATGTTGCACTTGGACGCATTGCCTTTGCACCCAGTTCATCGTTTGGCTTGTAATATCCGCCAATATCCTGTGGGCTTCCCTGGGCTGCGTTTAGCTCGTTTATTATCTGAACCTCTTTGGCTGCAAGTTCCTGTACCAGTGGAGTGAACTTTGCCTTGAGCTCTGAATCCTTGTCCTGCTGAGCCAGTGCCTCTGCCCAGTACATTGCCAGGTAGAAATGGCTGCCTCTATTGTCAAGTTCATTAACCTTTCTGGATGGGGATTTATTGTTCTCAAGGAACTTACCTGTTGCCTGGTCAAGGGTATCGGCCAATATTTGAGCTCTTGCATTGCTTGTTGTGATGCTCATGTGTTCCAGGGACGCTGCAAGGGCCATGAATTCGCCTAGTGAATCCCATCGCAGATGACCTTCGGCCTCAAACTGTTGAACATGTTTTGGGGCTGAACCGCCTGCACCTGTTTCAAACAATCCACCGCCGTTCATCAAAGGAACAATGGACAGCATCTTGGCGCTGGTTCCAACCTCCAGTATGGGGAACAGGTCAGTCAGATAATCTCTCAGAACATTTCCTGTGACAGATATGGTGTTTTTGCCTTCCTTGATGCGCTGGCATGAGAACTTGGTTGCCTCAACCGGGTTCATTACATGTATTTCCAATCCACTGGTGTCATGGTTCTGGATATACTTGTGCACCTTCTCAATGAGATTTGCGTCATGTGCTCGATTTTTGTCCAGCCAGAACACTGCTGGCCATCCTGATGCACGGGCCCTTGTTACTGCAAGCTTTACCCAGTCCTGAATTGGTAAATCTTTGACCTGACAGGCACGCCAGATATCGCCTTCCTCAACATCATGCTGGATTATTGTTTCTCCGTTTGCAGCAATTACCTTGACAGTTCCGTTTGATGAAACCTGGAAGGTCTTGTCATGGGAGCCATATTCCTCGGCTTTCTGGGCCATAAGACCAACATTTGGAACTGTTCCCATGGTTGTTGGGTCAAATGCTCCGTTCTCCTTGCAGAAATTAATGGTTGCCTGGAATACACCAGCATAGCTATTGTCCGGTATCATGAATTTTGTGTCCTGAAGATTTCCCTGGGCATTCCACATCTGTCCAGAGGTTCTAATTGCAGCTGGCATGGAAGCATCTATGATTACGTCGCTGGACACGTGCAAATTGGTTATGCCCTTGTCAGAGTTCACCATTGCCAGTGCCGGTCTTTTTGCATAGATTGCCTTGATGTCTGATTCTATTTCAGCCTGCTTGTCATCTGGAAGACTTTTTATCTTGTTGTAGAGGTCACCAAGACCATTATTTGGGCTTATTCCCAGTTCAGCAAAGGTTGTTGCATGCTTGTCAAATAGGTCCTTGAAAAACACAGATACCACATTGCCAAAGAGAATTGGGTCAGAGACCTTCATCATGGTAGCTTTCAGGTGCACTGAGAACAGAGTATCATTGGCTTTAGCATCATCAATTTGTTCTGCAATGAAAGCTCGAAGTGCCTTCTGGCTCATGAATGTTCCATCAATTATTTCGTCGGCTATGAGTGGTTGCTTCTCTTTGAGAACTTTCACGGTACCGTCCTGGCCAATAAATTCTATTCTGGCATCACCGGCTGTTGCATCGGTTATCAGGACTGACTTTTCATTTGAATAAAAGTCTCCACCGTTCATGTGGGCAACATGGGACTTTGAGTCAGCGGTCCATTCTCCCATTGGATGCGGGTTCTTTTTTGCATAGTTCTTCACTGCACCTGGTGCCCTGCGGTCTGAATTACCTTCTCTAAGTACGGGATTTACCGCGCTGCCCTTGACTGTGTCATAGGTGGCCTTTATTGCCTTTTCAGCGTCGTTTTCAGGTGCTTCCGGGTAGTCTGGAAGGTCATAGCCCTTCTCTTGCAGTTCCTTGATGGTAGCCTTTAGCTGGGGTATTGAAGCGCTTATGCATGGTAGTTTGATGACATTTGCCTCAGGCAATTTCACAAGCTTGCCAAGTTCAGCCAGGTCATCGGAAACTCTCTGTTCCTCTGTTAGGCGTTCTGGGAATTTTGCGGCAGTTCTTCCAGCCAGTGAAATATCCCTTGTTTCAACAGAAATCCCGGCGGCTTTTGTGAATGCATTTATTATAGGCAAAAGGGAATAGGTGGCAAGGCCAGGAGCCTCGTCCACCTTTGTATAAATTATTTTTCCTGCGCTCATATTATCACTCTTTCATGTACAGTATATCGTCCCAGGGATGCCTGTAAAGTGGCTGCATTAGCCTCTTCTGGTCAAGATAGTTGCCCATCATTCCCATTGTCCTTCCAAGTATGAACAGACCGTTTAATGCACCCATCTGGATGTATTCGTCTGCCTCTTTCTTTGGCATCTCGTTCCTCAGCATATCTGCGAAGCAAATTCCAATGCATCCATCCACGTTCAGGATAAGATTGTCACGCTTTGAGGTGGTTATTTTCTCAACTTCAAGTGCATAATCCAGGAGCGGCGTCTTTTTAAAGTTCTTCTGTACATATTCCTTGATTATGGTGACTCTCATGTCCGGGTTGTGGACGCTCTTGATTCTGTGTCCAATACCCTGGATGTTCACGCCCTTCTTCTTCATCTCATTGACAAATTCTTGTGGCGTTAATCCGCGGTCGTAAGCACTTGAGAACATCTGGGCTGCACCGTCTATTGCACCGCCGAACCTTGGTCCAATGGTCAGCATACCACTGACAATGGACGAGATTAAATCTTTCCCGGCTCTTGCTGTGACAATTGTATTATGTGCTCCTGAGACAGCAGGTCCGTGATCAGCTACCACCATGATGGTCATCTCAATGAATTTAGTAGCATATTTCGGGAATTGCTGCTTGAACCATAGAATTGACAAAACACCGCCGATTCCAATATCCTTCTTGAAAACGTCAGTTATTGTCATATTGCCATAAAGAAGTTCCTCGCCTCTCTCGTCACTAATGGAGGTTATGAAGTTTGCTGGCTTTCTGACCAGGCCTTCTTTCACTGCCTTGGCATAGTCCATTGGAACTATTGGCGCTTCCACCTCTGGAGCTGGCTTTATCTTTCCTTCCTTGACCAGTTTCTTGTAGGTTTTGTTTATTTTCTCTGCATAGTCATCAAAGGAGTTTGGCACAATTGCGCCTGCCTTCTTGAGTGCCTTGTTCTTTGCATCAGCTGTCTCTGCGTCTCCGCCTGCCTTGGCACCAGCATGGCCGAATTGAACATCGGTCTTGAAGGCCTTGGCACATGTGCCAGTTACCCACATTACCAGTGGTTTCTTTATTTTCTTCTTGTCAAGTGCTTCGACAATATTGTATTCGTCAAGACCGCCTACTTCTCCAAGACATACTAACATCTTGACCTTGGGGTTCTTCTCGTATCTCATGAGATGGTCCATTAATGTGCTGCCTGGGTACATGTCACCGCCTATGGCGATTCCCTCGTAGAGACCGTCGGTGTTCCTGGCTATCATATTATAGGCCTCATTGCTGAGACCTCCAGACTTGGAAACAAATCCAACTGAGCCTGGTCTGTGGAGCTTTGACTCCACAATATTATCGATTGGGCCTGCGGTGTTTGCTATCTTGAAAGCGCCTGCCTGGATACCTCCAACTGTTGCAGGGCCGATGATTACCTTTCCCAGCTCAGATGCTTTGGCATTCAGTTCCTTCATTCGGCGTTCTGGAACTCCCTCTGCAATAATCACTATGGTCTTTATTTGCTTGAGTGCGAAAGCTTCCTCAACAGACTGGGGTGCTGACCTGAAAGATGCGAAACTAATGAGAACGTCAACGTTCTTGTGCTTTTTAGCTGCATTTTCCATGGACTTGAACACTGGTACCAAAATTTCCTTTGGACCAAAGAAGAATTTCTGCAAGGAGTTGCGGCCAGTTGGGTTGATTACTGCTGCAACTGAAGGGGTTTCCCTCCTTGACACATAATCGAAGTCAAGCATTCTCTGAACAGCGTTTACCTGCATATTGTAGATGAAAGCCTGTGTCTTGTTGTTAAACAGTTCATAGTCTGGCTTTCCTTTTGCAGCTTTTTTTGCTGCTGGTTTCTTAGCCGGTGATTTCTTTTTAGCTGCCATTTACTTACCTCCCTTGAGTGCCATTGAAACAATATTTGTCATGTGTGTTTCCGGTCCATAAACTTCAATGTCCAGGCCGATTTCTTCCTTCAGGGCGCCAATGTTCTTCAGGCCAGTCTTGTAATTTGGCCCGCCTCTTCTGACATAAATTTTCACTTTCTGCTTTTTCAGCTTGTCTCCGTACTCCTTCAGGGCACGGATAATGCCAGTGAATGTTTTTGCCACATCAGTGAAGTTTGCAATTCCGCCTCCAATTATGAGGTACTTTCCCTTCTTGTTGGGCTTTTTGGTCATTAGGTCAAGAACTGTTTTGGCATAGAGATATGTGAATTCTTCATTTGGGTTTCCAGAGTATTCACCATAATTGGCCATCTCGTCCATGAATCCCAGGTCGGTTATGGTATCTGCGTAAATCACAGAAGCACCTCCACCTGCAACCATTGTCCAGATTCTTCCTTCCGGGTTGAGAACTGTTAGTTTCAATGATGCGCCGGTCTTGGTGTCCAGCATGTCTATGTAATCCTCTTCCTTGGTTCTCATTCTTCCAAATGGTGATGGGAACTCTGTTGGCCCCCATTTCTTGCCACTCTGGAATGCCGCTGTATCATCCAGTTTTGCTGCCAGGTCTAATGGCATAACTGAGTCCTTGGTAACCACGATTGGGTTGATTTCAAGGTAGGCGAAGTTCAGGTCTGCGTAGAACTTGAAAAGGCCCTCTATAAATTCTCCAACAATCTTTTTGCGGTCTTTTGGAACCTTGCCCAGAAGATTCTTTTCCATGTCCTTTGCTGATGGCAAAGTGCCAACCGGAATATCGTATTTTGAAGCTTTGGCATCGATATCTCCAACATTGACTCCGCCCTCATGGTAGAACATGATGGTGTCGCCGGTGATGGTGGACATGATTGCCACATAGCATTCATCAGAATCGTCGTGTGGAACCAGTGGTTCAATAATGAAGTGTGTGAGTTGACCTACTGTGCCCTTGTCTTTTGGCTTTCCCTTGGCATCGAATTCCCCATAAATTGTAATTGGGCCCTTGGACTTCTCCTTTATCCACTTCTTTGCCTGCTGGTAGTTTGCACCTACCAGAATAAGGTCATTCTTGCCCCTGCGCTTGACAAGCTGGTCTGGCTTGACTACAAGCTTCTCCTTTGCAAGCCACTTGTACTTTGTGGGCAGCTTTGCAAGGTCAGTGTCCGGTCCGACGGTGACATACCTGTCCTTGATATCGAACTTGCCGCCAGAGTATTCCTTTAACAGACGGGCCATCATTCGCTTTCCGTCTGCCTCTCTAATTGCTTTCTGTGCCATTATTTTTCCTCCTTGAAATAATTACTTAACCGTGTAAGACAGCAATCCGCCCTCGGCCAGAATGTCCTTCTGTCTCTGGGAGAAGCTGTATTCTAATTCTATCTCCAGTCCCTTGGTCTTGTCAACCAAAATAACTGGCTCACTGTTCATAATCTTCTGTTTAATATTGGGCATTTCCAACTCATCGCCCTGGTCTATCTTGTCATAGTCTGCCATGTCCTTGAATGACAGCGATACTATACCGAAATTAACCAGATTAGCTGCGTGAATTCTCTCCACTGACTTGGCAATGACCGCTTTTACTCCCAGGTACATTGGGCAGAGTGCCGCATGTTCCCTGGAACTTCCCTGGCCGTATGATTCTCCAGCCAGGATGATATTATGTTTGCCGGCTTCCTTGTTATCCATTGAACGCTTGGGGAATGTGGTGTCCACTGGTTCGAAAACATATTCAGAATACTTTGGAACATTGGACCGGTATTTCAGTCTTGCTCCGGCAGGCATGATATGGTCTGTTGTTATCTTGTCGCCAACCTTAAGCGTTGCTTCACCAGAGATGGTATCGGAGAGCTTGTCATTGGTTGGTGGGTTACCAATATTTGGTCCACGATAGACCTCCTCAAGAACTGCGTCCTTGGGGAAAATGAACATTGAGTCATCTATCAGGAACGCATCTGGCATTGCCACATCTGGGTATGAGATACCGACTTCCCTTGGGTCAGTGAATTTGCCGGACAATGCAGAAACTGCTGCAACTTCAGGACTGATAAGGTAAACCTGGGCAGATTTTGTTCCGCTTCTTCCCTCGAAGTTCCTGTTATTTGTCCTGAGGGATATGGCATCGGTCTTTGGGCTCTGATGGTTTCCAATGCAGAAACCGCAGGCAGATTCCAGTATTCTGGCTCCAGAATCGATTAAATCTGAAAGATAACCTTCCTTGGCTGCCATCTGCATGACCTGCCTTGAACCTGGAGCAACGCCAAATGAAACATCTGGATGTGACTTCTTGCCCTTCATAATCTTGGCAACTGTGACAATGTCTTTGTAACTAGAATTGGTGCAACTTCCCACAAGAACCTGGTCAACCTTTTTTCCTGCCATGCTTCCAACTGTGATTACGCTTCCAGGGCTGTGTGGTGCTGCTGCCAGAGGTACGATTTCTCCAAGGTCAATGTCTACAACCTTATCATATTCAGCATCAGCATCGGCTTCCATTGCTACCCAGTCATCCTCACGGCCCTGGGCCTTT
>DAOVXH010000161.1 GCA_030636255.1 Methanomassiliicoccales archaeon | reverse complement strand
TTGATCAATTTATTTGTAGTAACTCTTTTACTAATATTTTTTGTCTGGATTACATTTTATTCTTTTTCTGAGGATAACAGCTACAAAGATTTCAGTCCCTTAGAAGGAAAAACAATAGCTGATAAAGTAATGAGTGAATTCAATGAAAGTGCAAAATTGATAACCGTTCAAAAGTACGAATCCTATGCATATAGGTATGAGGGTAATGGAGAATGGGCCTGGAACTATTACTATGTAAATTTATCTAATAATTTTGACCACACTTATTATGTAAATTCATCTAAAAGTCTTGAGCACAATTATTCAATCGTTACATTATACCAAAATCACACTACCAGCATTAATTGGTATAACGGTGATTTTAACCGTCATTTATCGGGTCTCAATCACATGTATAGTACAAATTTAGGAATTGAGAATTGGACTATAGATTGTGATGAAGCTTTGAATATTATTAAATCAAACGAGGAATTTGCAGAATTTTATAAAAATTCACCAGGCCTAAATATTGTAGAAATGCAACTAACATCTCCTGACCCAGATGGCTATTATCGTTACACTAATCCTATTTGGTACATTTATTTTGAAGGTAGATATGATGATGGAATGGACAATATGTATGGGACTTATGGTGAAGCTAGAATTGATGCTACAACAGGGGAAGTTCTTTGGGTAAATGTCAATGGCGAGTGGCATCCGCCACCATGTTGTGGGGTATTAATTATAATATTGAGCATAATTGAGATTTATGTTCTTGTTCGGACATATAAACATTATAAAATTGACAAACATATGACAAATACAAGGGCAAATCACCGCCCCGAGCAGGGGGCTGATGAAGCCGAGGAGCCAGCGGAGGAACAGCAGTATGACTGAACGAACCAAAATCAAACAGCAGAGAACAATACCGACATCTAAACCAGATAGTGTCACCAAACGGCCTTTCCTTTTCATTATCATGCTGCTTGTGTTATCAAAATATTACGGCTGGCTTTTCCCGAAAGCCAGCCACCTACCACCTATTTCTTAGCCTATAAAATGTCCTGACATCCCCACCCTCCGGCTTACAAATGTTTCTATTCGAATGGGGTTTTCGAGAACAGGGCTATAAAATGCCCTGTCACTCATCAATAAAACAAGCTTAGTACCCCGCCCTTACAGACGGGGCATGTTGATTGAAGTTTCATCGTTGGGTTATTTTTTCGCTTTTTTAGAATCTTCATATTTCTTACGCCGTTCCTTGTTGGCATCACAATCAATGAACAAACACATCTCCTGGGGCTTGCGCCGGTTCATTACAAGAACAATTTGCGGGCCACCGCATTTCTTGCATTCATCATCATGATTTTTTATGGCGCCATATTGTGGTAGAGGGTATGTGTTTTCGCAATCTGGATAGGCATCGCAGGCCATGAATCTCTTTCCACGCTTTGACTTGCGTATGACCAGGTTTCCCTTACCGCATGACGGACACTTGCCCATCTGATTCTGGTTCTTCAGGGCCTCATTAACCTCTTTATGAATGTTATCCTTGTTCTTGAAAAGTATCTTCAGGGATTTGGAGAGCATCTCCTGTGATTCAGTGACCAACTTGTCCTGGGGAATCTTTCCCTCGGCAATAAGTGTCATGTTCTCTTCCAGCTTTGCAGTCATCTCTGGCTTCACTATCTGTTCTGCATTGGCTTCCAGTGCCTCAACTATTGTGGTTCCTGTTGTTGTGGGTCTTATCTGGCCGCCCTGGACGTAACCTCTATCGTAAAGTTTCTGAACTATCTCGTGCCTGGTACTCTTTGTTCCCAGGCCAAGCTGTTCCATCTCCCTGATAAGGGTACCCTGTGAAAATCGTCTTGGGGGTTCTGTCTCCCCCTCTCTTCCACGAACCTTCACAACAGGAATCTTTTCCCCCTTCTTCATCTTTGGAATAAAAACATCTTTGAATTTGATATATGGATAATAGACATGCCATCCTGGCTCCAGTGTCTCATGGCCAGTGGCTATAAATTCCTCACCGTTGATGTCCAACTTTGCATTGCCCCTTTCAACTATTGCGTCTGGAGCTAATGTTGCCAGGAACCTTCTTACCACAAGCTCGTAGATTCTCCAATTTTCTCCTTGAAGTTTATCTTTAGTTGCTGCACCCACCGGATGAATTGGTGGATGGTCAGTTGTTTCTTTCCTTCCTCTGGACGGCCTTAATTTTTCTTGGGCCAGTATCTCTGCTGCTTCCTTTCCAAGGTCAGATTTGGTCAACTTTCCCAGGATATGCCTTATTGGCAATGTTCTGGGATAAACCGTATTGTCAGTTCTTGGGTAACTTAGAAGTCCATCATTGTAAAGACGTTCTGCAATTGCCATTGCCCTTGATGCGGATATGCCCATCTTGCTGGCCTCTGCCAAAAAGATGGTTGTGCTAAATGGTGATGGCGGCCTGTCTGGAACCTTATTGGATTCTGACTCCATGACCTCGGCGATCTTTGCATCCTTGGCTGCTTCCAGTGCCTTGTCTGCCTCTTCCTTTTCCCAGAAAAGGCCATGGGCATGTCTGGCAAAGAAATGCTTTTCCTTATCCAGGTCTGCCAGTATCTCCCAGAATGGCTTTGGCTCAAAGTTTTCTATCTCCTTCTCGCGGTCAACAACCAGTCCCAGTGTCGGGCTCTGGACTCTTCCCACTGAAAGGAAATCTGCGCCAAGTTTTCCTGTGGATGTGGACATGAACCTTGTTAGAATTGCGCCCCATGCCAGGTCCACAATCTGTCTGGCCTCGGCAGCCTGCGCTAAATTTATGTCCAAATCTATGAGATTATCAAATGCTTCCCTAATCTCTGGTCCTGTAAGGGCACTGAACCTGGCCCTTTGAATTTTTATATCTGATTTAAGGTTCATAACATCAACAGCTTCTGCGCCGATTAATTCACCCTCTCTGTCAAAATCAGTTGCCACAATAACTGTGTCAATTTGCTTTGATAAATCTTTGAGTGTACTCACTATCCAGGCAGCTGTTGTGTTCTTCACTGGCGGTGTGGTGACCATCTTTTCTAGGTCATTGATATCCCAGCTCTTGAACTCCTTTGGATAATCGAAATTAAGAATATGTCCTCTGAGACCTACAACGATTAATTCAGTGTCATTCCAGGGAAACCTGAACACAGGAACACGGTTGGAATAGGTCTTGCTGTACTTTCCATTGGATAAAATAGCAGCTACCCTCTGGGCCGCATTGTTTTTCTCACAGATTGCTAGAGTGGCCATAAAGCTGTGGCATGTTAGGGTTTTATAAAAGATTAACTATCAAGGCAGCCAGTATGTTTTTTTGCAATTGCCCGAATCTATAGATTCGAAGATATTACAGATAAATAATACATAAGAGTGTTAAAGGTCGACTTTTTCGCCCTCGACCGGGGTGTGTATATTGAATCCCTCTTCCTTCAAATCGTGGGCCAGTACATCACGGTTATCGCCATGGCAGAGCACCACATCCTCCGGTGAACATTCTTTAATAAACCTCATGAGTTCGAAGTGGTCCGCATGTGCCGAAAAGTCGTAAAATCCAAGCTCGCATTGCACTGGCGTGAGCTTATCATTAAGTTTGATATGGCCGCTGTCCATTAGCAGCCTGCCATTGGTATTATCCACCTGGTATCCGGTGAGAAGAACTGCACTGCTCTTGTCATCTTTCTTGTCCCCAATATAAGTAAGCACCGGGCCGCCGTCCAGCATGCCGCTTGTTGTGATTATAACATCTGCATTATCAGACAAACTTTTTCTGTCCCCTGGATTGCGCACTGACTGAATTCTCTCCATTGCCTTTCTCAATCCATCAGAATCCCGCAGATATTCTGGCAATTTTGCATATCTCTGATTCACTGACCAGCCCATGCCATCCAGCCAGATATTATGGCCTGAGTTCATCAGTGTCATCATCATCTCCTGGGTTCTGCCCACTGCAAAGGCCGGGACAATTGCCAGTCCACCCCTTTCCACAACCTCTTTGGTCTTGTCAAGGAATCTTTTTTCTGTTTCCATTCTAGGCGGGTGGTCTCTTCCAGAATAGGTACTCTCAATGACAAGTACGTCGCAATCAACAGGTTTTGCCCCGTTGACCAGGTAGGTGTCCAGTGTATTGATATCTCCAGTGAAAAGCATGCTTCTGTCGCTTCTTACCTCGAACATGGCAGCACCAGGAATATGCCCTGCCGAATGAAGCATGACCTCGATTCCTCCGATGTCCACAGACTCCCCGAAAGTTGCCCTCTGAAAATGCTTTTTTAATGCTCTAAC
>DAOVXH010000038.1 GCA_030636255.1 Methanomassiliicoccales archaeon | reverse complement strand
CTGTAATTGTGAAATAATTCTTATCCAGTTCGCTGGAGTTTAAGCGAACTGCAATTGTAAAATAATTCTTATCCAGTTCGTTGGAGTTTAATTGTTTATTACTTAAAGAAACTCCACACATTATTTACAGAAACTCCATCAAAAGAAGAGATAGTGCTGCTATGAAATATAAAGTTCTTTTAATCCCGTTTCTGGGTTCAAGTTCCTGCCCAGTTCTATCTCATGAACTTTTTTAATGAAAATTTCATTGATAACATTGACTGTGCCCTTGCTCAGATGCCCTCCAATGAGTTTGTGGTCTGGGCCAGCCAGGCTGCAATGCAAATGAATTACAATCTCATTCTTGGTAGAAATGCTGCCCTGTAGAGAAATAAGTTCATGGGCCTCGTCAATCTGCTTTGCTAAATATTTGTCACCATCGAAATAGCCGATTTCTAAATCCCTGAGCATGCCAATCCCCATGAGAATATAGCCTGATTTGATATGAAAATCCTGGATTGCCTTGTGCAGACATTGAAAAATATCTTCTCCACAGTCAAGTTTCAGTGCGACAAATCCGTCCTCTTCCTTGCCATGCATTTTACTTACCTCTCCTGACAGTGAACTCATACCTGGACGGCACTCTCAAATCACCTTTTTCGGTCCAGTAATTGCATTCTGGACATTTGTATCCAATGGTGACGGTTTTTCCGTACACCGTCATGTTTCTGGAGGCCTTCAAATTGGAGGCGCAGACCGGGCATTTGGAGATAGAAATATCCTGTCCAGTGGATTTTGTGTGAACCTTAACTATGGCCATTCCGGAAATGATGGCCAACCTTCTTATTCTGTCCTCGCCCACCCTGTTATTTCCAGTGCCGAAATTGAGCTCTTGCTCTACCCTTTCTTTCAACTCTCTCAGGGAATGAATAGTCTTGTATCTTGCCAGAACATTTCTAATGGCCAGAACTACATCTCCATCCTTGGGGATACTGTACATTATAATGGATATGAACTTCTAAATATATAAAATGCTACAGCAATTAATCAGAATTGTGATTGTTCAGAACTTTTGTTAGCATATCTGGTTTATTGGTGAATATGCCATCCACACCCCATTCTATGAGTTTCTTCATCCTTGACACACGGTTAACAGTCCAGACATTTACCTCGAGACCCTCGGCCTTTGCGTTCTGGATGAGCTTCTTTGTGGTGATATTGTTCTTGGGGTGAATGGCCTCTGCCTTCAGGCTTTTGGCAATTTTTATAACATTTATTTTGCTCTCATTGGAAAGGCATGCCAGCCTTACATTTTTATCCTTTGCTTTAATTTTTAGGAGAATTGGCCCGCTGAATGAAGAAAAGAGAACATCATCAATCATGCCCAATTTTTTCACAACCTCATAGGCTGGAATGTTCACACCTTTACCCTTTATCTCAACATTGAACTGGCATCTGCCCCTGAACCGTTCCAGTACCTCATGAAGTGTTGGAATATTCTCTCCATTTTTTAACTTCAAGGCCTTTAATTCTTTCAATGTCAATTGACCTACATGGCCTCTTCCATTGCTTGTTCGGCCTACACGCTCATCATGCATCACGATTACTTCCCCGTCCTTGGAAAGATGAACATCAAATTCAAGCATCTGGGCTCCCATTTTCAGGCCTTCCTCGAATGAACTTATTGAGTTCTCAAGCTTATAGGCCATGGCTCCCCGATGCCCAATCACTGAAACCTCGGGCATTGAACAGGGAATCAAGAATCCTCTTATAAATTTTCGGATGCATTTAGTATAGACAATTTTATCTATCAAATGTCATACTCGGGGTCGAGAATATGAAAGATATGCAGAATCAGAAGCTTGATGGAAGCTTCAAACTTACCCGGGTCGGGGTTACAGAGGTCAAGAAGCCAGTTATTGTAAAGAGGCCAAACAAGGATGTTACCCTTATAGTTGATTTTAATCTTTTTGTGGATCTGCCTGCAGAACTCAAGGGCTCCCACATGTCAAGGAACCTGGAGGTTCTTTCCAGGGTGATAGATGACAGTGTGAGAGAATCAGTTTCCGGCCTGGAGGATCTAGGATTCAAGATATGCCAGGAGCTGCTGGTTCGGCATGAGTATGCTACCTGTTCAGAGGTTCATATGTCTGCGGATTATTTCCTTGAGAGGGGAATGAGCAATGGCAATACCAGTCTGGAAAGTTACAGGCTCAAGGCCTCTGCCAAATCAATTCGTGGTGGCCAGACAAAGAAATGTATAGGGGTTGAGGTCATGGGAATGACCGCCTGTCCATGTGCAATGGAGGAAGTTCGTGCTCGAAGGGGGATTACAGATGAAAATGTTGCCATGTCCATCACCCACAATCAGAGGAATGTTACTTCCCTCTCACTTGAAGTTCCTGCAGACCGGCCTCTTGAAGCTGACAAACTCATCCAGATAGTTGAGGAATGTCTTTCCAGCCCTACCTATGAAATTCTGAAAAGGGCAGACGAGGCCCAGGTGGTCATAGATGCTCATTCCAATCCGAAATTTGTTGAAGATGTTGTTCGTGACGTGCTGAGGTCAGTTCTGGAGAAGTACAAAGACCTGCCAGATGATGTTCGTGTCCAGGTTACCAGCGAGAGTTATGAGTCAATTCACAAGCACAATGCCTATGCAGAACGTGATACCACAATGGGAGAACTGAGGGCATGAAGCTCGCTGGAGTATGTCACCTATGTGGAAAACCTGCAATGCAGACCTGTGTAAATTGTGGATTAATAACCTGTAGAACCTGCATAAATGGGCAGACTGGGGTATGTCGAGGGTGTTCTCCGCCAGTCTCTCCAGAAGAAGATTATGAGGATGATTACTAACCAAGAAGTTCCTTTGCCTCTTCCTCGTCCATGTCCAGTGCCTTTAACATGTAAATCAATGATTTCTTTTTTATCATCTTCCGAGTATTATCGTCAAGGAATTTCTCCATTATGATTGGCGCCTTGGTGAAGTATGAAATTGCAAACTCTGAAAAATATACGCTGGCATTTTCTTCATCTATCTCGGTGGCCTTTGTATAATACTGTTCTGCCTCATTGAATCTGCCAATATCACTGCAGAATGAACCCAGGGTTGTGAGATAATATACATTGTCTGGCTCCAATTCAAATGCCTTTTGATAGAGCCCCATTATATCATCTATTTTTGCCTTTGGTATGCCCAGTGTTGCCTCAGCTTTCCCGAAATATGCTAGGGCATTCTTTGGGTCTGCCTTGATTACATCATTGAATTTCTTTCTGGCCTTCTCATATTCAAACTGGGCAAGCAGGGTCTCTGCCTTCATCAGGTCCTTCTCTGTATCTGCCATATTATCGGTTAGAAATCTACTTGTCTATCATAAACCTTTTGGCAGAATGCGAACTGTGATAATAGAATGTTGTAGTTCCTATCGTAACTATATCGAACTCCAGTTCGGCGGAAGTTTAATTATTGATTGATTTCAGAAACTCCGCATACGATTTCTCAGAAACTCCAATCTATGTGATTGTATTCAGTCCTCAAGCTTCAGACCCTCAGCAGCCAGCTCCAGGGCGAATGCCTTTCCCCCGGCCTTCTCAATTTCCTGTGACACTCTTTCTGGGTCATTGGTGAGAGCAATAATACAACCACCCCCGCCTGAGCCAGTAAGTTTCGCCCCGTATGAATGCCTAGATACAGCCTTTACCAACTTGTCCAGCATTGGGTGTCCAGCCCCTATGGTTACCAGTGATTTATGATACTTGCTCATGAGCTGTCCTATCAGTTCAAGGTCTTCAGAGGCCAGGGCTTCATGCCCCTCAGCAGCTATCTGAAACATGTCCTTCATAATATCCCTGGCAAAGCTGTTTCTCTCATAGAATCGGTGGATTTTGGAGGTAATTTCCTTTTCCGGCGACGGAATACCTGTGTAACCCAAGACCAGGTTCATATCTGGAATATTCAGGTCATGCACTGACCATTGTCTATCATTCTTCTGAAAGGTCCATAGTGGATTTTCCTTTTCAATGCAAGACATGAACGCACCCTTGCCGTGGGTGGATATTGAAACATCCAATGGCGTAACTGTCTTTTCAACATCATAATGAACCTCAAAAGCGTTTCTAGCTACTTCTTCGAAAATCATATGATCATGAATCATGGATATGGCTCCCAGGCAGGCTACCGTACTGGCAGATTCTTCGCCGAGGCCAGTACCTTCTGGGATATTGGAATCCCTATCAATTGAAATAGGCCTGTCCATGTCAGTCCATGCCTGAAGAACCGCTCCCCGGGTATAGGGATGCTCCTTCGGGTCCAGGTCCTTGCCGTTTACCATGAAGCTAGAATCAATTTTTGCTTTGCAATGAACCCTGTGCTCCACTGCCATTGCTATTCCTGTCCCTCCAAAATCAATGGCATAATCACCAAAGAGAATTACCCTTCCAGGGGCAGAAACATGGGTATTTTTCTTGGTCATTTATTAATCACCACCTTCAATGCTAGGGTCTATGGAAACTGCTTTTTTGTAATGCTCTTCTGAATCTTCAGATTCTCCAAGAAGCTTGCTTATCCTTGACAGTTCCATCCATGCGAATGGATTGCTGGAATCTATCTCGATTGCTCTTTCCAGACTCTTTTTTGCTCTCTTGAGATCGCCAGTTGCAGCCTGTTCCTTTGCCCTCTTAATCCACTTCTCGCTACGATTGCTCAGCACACTTTGAGAATATTCAACTGTCCTGGTATATTCCCGAATGCTTTTTGCTATATCCTCGGTTACAGAATTTACTCTTCGAAGCTCGGATTCCTCTGCACTGTTGAGCTTCTCAATGTCAGTAAAGCCAGCATCCACCAATCTCTGGGCAATTTCCTTTGTGACCTTTGGTATATTACAGAATTCCGAAATAACACTGAGTTCGTCTGGTGTGTCTCCCACAACACTCATTCCTTTATTTGTAATCTGGAGCGCGAACTTTCCCCTTTCGAACCTTGGAGCACTTAGTGACTCAACTTCAATGAACAGTTTACCATCCTTATCAGAAGAAATTATCAAAACTCCATCGGCCATATGCTTCAATGTTGATAGAATCCTATCATCATGTGCCCCCTCCTCAACAATGAATAATGAAGTAAGGTCAGCATTTTTCAATCTGGCTTTCTGCCGCTGAACAAATTCTATCACGTCCGGTAAGTCATAAGTATTCAATGCCTGGGTTATGATATCCACCATTGCCCTTTTTGTTGGTGCGAATGATAGGCCTTCAACTCCACGCATGAAAGCAATATCCAGGTTGGCAATGTCCTTGGACGGCACAAGTACTGAACCTTGCTCTTCCATTCCAGCTACCGGTCTGCTTTTTTGAGTGTACCAGTCCACGGTCCTCAATCGATTTTTTGATTCACAGGATGTTACATTCACCTTCAATTTTGAAAGGCGCTCACGCATCTCCTTCACGCTCATGGAGGAAAGAACTGCCAGACCTGCACCGCCCTTGTTCAATCCATCAGAAAGGAACTGGTAGGCAAAGTGATATTTTGCAGTGCCAGCTGGTCCGATGAGCAGTATCATATCAGAGCAAGGGAATCCATTGCCCAGTACCTCATCCATTCCATCCATTCCTGATGATATTGTTCCGGTCATTGCACCCTTCAGTATATGGTTTTTAATGTTCAATCGGTCAAATGGTTCCTTAAATTGTTTCATGACCCGTGTTACAACGTTTTCCGCTTCCTTGAATGCGTCCTCATGGCCCTTTGAGAATGCCACCACATCAATGAGAGAATCAAAGGCAATGGAAAGCATCAGAACCATCTTTGACTCATTGATATTTCTTATGTTGATGGAAATTCTCCCATCATCGCGAACCTCAAGACCTCCGAGGTTTGGCTCATCCTGTTTCAGTTTATCAAGTTTCTTTATCAGAAGCATGCGCATTGCATCGCTATCCTGCTTGTCCAGGTAGTCAGAGAATAATTTCTCGAATACCATTGCGGCTTCAACAGAACCACTGTTGTCGGTCATAAGTTTTCTCCCACTAGTATAAGGCACAATATACAAGTAAGAAATAAAAAAACTTGTATTATAAAGAATAAGAGTGGTTTTATCCAGATTTCCCGAGAGAAACTCGCTTCGCTCCTTTCCTCTTAAATCTGGCCAATCCCCAATTTTCATTTATCAATACAATTTGTGTAAAAATGAAAATAAATGGGCCTGTCCAGATTTGAACTGGAGATCTTCGCCATGTGAAGGCGACGTCATAACCATCTAGACCACAGGCCCGAGTTGTACGTAGTACGACGAGGCTAGAGGAGTGTTTACATTCCTCGCAGCCGAGTAGTGCGAAGCAATACGAGGCAGGCGGAATTCATAGAATTCCGGCGTGTCGCGAAATGCCTGCATTTCGAATCGTATATTGCGAATGCAATTAATCAGCCAGATAGAGAACATATGTAAATATTTTCTCCTTGGTCAATTAAATGAATCCAGGGTACAATGAGTTTTATTAAGCTTCGAGTTATTTATCCCTCCAATGGAAGAACTAATATTCCAACAGCCAACATTTGTAGGTCGCCGGCAGGAACTTGACCAGTTGAAAAAATTACTGGAAAATGCCTGCCAGAGCCAGGGCTCCACAATATTCATTTCAGGTGAGGCAGGAATAGGTAAGACCAGGCTTGTCTCGGAAGTTATTAATTTGGCTGAAGAAAAGGATATAAGCATAATCAAGGGTTGGTGTCTTCCCGAGTGCCTGGAACCCCTGATGCCAGTAAAGGAAGCTCTTCGTGATGTGGAAATGCACAGCCTAATGGCAGATACTAAGCCACCCAAGGTCCTGTCAAGTTACCTTCTCAATGATGCTGGAATCCTTCTTGCAAAGGCCGAGCGTGAGGAAACAGGTATGGACGCAGACATATTTGCTGCCATGCTGAAAGCGGTTTCCAGCTTTGCCATTGATTCTCTGGAGATGATGGGACAGAAGGGTTCAGGTGGCCTGAATGCTATTGGCTATTCCAGGTACAAAATACTTCTTCAATCAGAAGGAAAATTATCACTGGCAGTTGTAATTGAAGGCAATGAATCAGAACTTTTAATAGATGATATTAAGCGTTTGTTAAGGGAAATTGAACCAGAAGCTGATTTCGAACTTGTTGATGTGTCCCAGTGTGGCTGGATAAAGGATAAAATTACCAGGCTCATAAGTTCCGGCAAGTATGAGGGCACTTTCTTGATAGATGACCCCAGGCTCAAGCAGGAAAATCTTTTTGACAATGTTCTTCTGGGATTGCAGAGAATGTCCCAGGATAATCCAATTCTATTTTTCTTGGATGATTTGCAATGGGCAGACCCATCCACTCTCAGCCTTATTCATTATTTGGCCAGGAATACACGGAATAATAGTATCATGCTCTTGGCAACCTACCGGCCAGAGGATATTATCCAGGATTCTGGCAGAATACCTCATTCCCTGAAGACCACAATGCAGAACATGAGCCGTGAATCATTGTTCCAGGACTTTAAACTTAAAAGGCTTGGCCAGGAGGAAACCGACAGTATTGTCAAACGCCTTCTTGGAGATGCAGAACTTCCTGGTGACCTTACAATCAGGACATTCAAGGAATCAGAGGGTAATCCATTTTTCACATTGGAGCTTGTACGGCTACTGGCAGAGGAAGGCCATATAAGCAAGGTAGATGGCAAATGGAAGCTGACAAAGAATATTGACGATCTCATGCTGCCCTCGAAGATATTTGATGTTGTCCAGCGTAGGCTCAATCGACTTCTTGGAGACCAACATGATATACTGGAATGTGCCAGTGTTGTTGGGGAGATATTTTCCAGCGACATTGTGGGCCAGTCCCTTGGGTCTAACCGAATAAAGCTTCTGAAAAATCTAAGTGACATAGAGAAAGTTCATATGCTCATTCATTCACTGGGCAAAAAATATTCCTTTGATCACAGCAAGATACGGGAGGTTCTTTACAGTTCCATAAATGATGAACTGCGAGGAGAATATCACAAGATAGTGGCAGAAAGTTATCTATCTCTTTTCCAGGGCAAAGAAGATGAAATTGTCGAGGAACTGGCCCATCATTTTTCCCAGGCTGAGGATTCCAGAGCCGCGGAGCATCTGTTGAAGGCAGGTGACAAGGCAAAGTCCAGATATGCAAATGAAGAAGCCATTCACTTCTACTCTCTGGCATTGAATATGGTTGATGATGATATCAAGTGCGACCTCTATGAAAAGATGGGAGAACTTCAAACACTCATAGGTGGCTCTGAACTGGCTATTGTCAATTTTCAGAATGCCATTGAGCTTACCAGTGATGATGTCAAAAGAGCCAGCCTTCACAGACAGATGTCCCGCTCATATGAAAGACAGAGCAAATATGAAGAGAGCATTGAAGTCGCAGAGAAAGGACTGGCCATTCTTGATGGCCTTGCAGACCCGGTTGTGTCAAGTTTGCTGGGTTCCATTTCCTGGTGCCATATTAGGCAGGGAAATTATGACAAGGCAATGGAACTTCAGGTGTTAAGGCTGGAGAACAGTAAAAAAACTGATGATAAAAAAGAGATAGCTCTGACCCACCATCTCATGGGAACTATTCTATGGTTCAGGGGTAAATATGACAAGGCTCTTGAACAATATCAGAAAGCCGTAGACATCCAGATAGAAGTAGGTGATGACAGGGGAAAGATAAATTCACTCAACAATATAGGAGTTATTTACATGGAGATTGGCCGTCTGGATGAAGCTCTCGAATACTTTAATAAAGGCCTAGACTACGAAGAAATGATTGGCGATAAGAATGGCATGGCCAGTGCAATTGATAATATGGGAAACATATACCACACAAAGGGCCAGGTTGAAAAATCCCTCGAGTATCATCTTAGAAGTCTGGAACTGTATCGCATGGCCGGTGACAAGAACGGTATTGCCTGGTCGCTGAGCAGTTTAGGATATGTTTACCCAGATATGGGGGACATTCCCAAGGGCATTCAGTGCCATATGGATAGCGTGGAACTGTGCAGGGAAATTGGTGACAAACACATACTGGTCTACAATTATTACGGCATTTCAGAGGCCAGTGTGCGTTTGAAGGATTTTGAAACCGCATTGAAATATGTTGATATGGCAATCGAGCTTGCCCGGGAACTCGGAGCCCAGCGTGAGGTTGGTGCTTCTCTCTATGTTAGGGGAATGGCCTACAGGGATATGGGCGAATTCTCCAATGCAATGGAGTCTTTCAGTGCCGCAAGAGCTACACTGGAAGAAGTGGGAGATGTTTCCCTCCAGGCAATGCTGGATTATGACCAGGCATTGTGCCATAAAATGCAGGGTGAAAGTGATATTGCCAGGGATATGTTGCTCAAGGCCAATGATACTTTCAAGGAACTTGGCATGATTCTGTGGGTTCAGCGGGCCGAGGCAGCCTTGAATCTCCTATAATATGGGAATGGGTATTCCACCCAAATACCTTTTATCCAATATGCATATCAAGAATGGGGTACAAAATGACCGATAGCACAGAACGTAAAATGCCACCCATCGTACTGGTGGGTGTAGGCGGAGGCGGTTCCAGAATTCTTTCCGAAGGATTGGAAAAGCTTCAGAACCATCCAAATCTTGACAGATATTCCTGTTTACTTAGAACCATCAGGGCAGACGAGCCAGAGCCTCATGTTTTCATTGTGGATACCAGCTCAGACCCAAAGACCGAAGGATTTTACAGAAACATTCCAATGTCCCATAAAATATCACTTTCAGGCAGTATCAAGGGCATGTCCAGAGGGGCTGGAGGAAAGCCAGGCAGGGCAGTTAAAGCCGTCCTGAACGAGGAAGTTTCAAGAACACTGGCAGAGCAATTGTACAAACCAATAAATGACATTGGCCCGGCCATTGTGGTGTTCATGCACACAGCCGACGGAGGCACTGGCGGGGGTTTAACTCCAGAGTTAATTCAACAATTAGCCTATGTTCTTCCACAATCAACGGTTTTCTGGGTTTTCACTGTGATGCCAACCATGACCAGCCTTTCGCTCCAGGGCCCAAGAACCGTAGGTCCAAACCTGGGAAAGATGCTGAAGGTTATTAGAAGAATCGCAGAGCGCGACTTTAATGAAATTCCATTTGAATGTAGAGAGGCAATACGCCAGACAGTTCCACAAAAGCGCCAGGACCGTTCTTATGATTTCCTGCATTCCCGTGTTGCACTGTTCCCAATGAGCAATGACCATTTTGCCCAATGTTCCAAGGGCCATAGTCGCATGGAAATTCGCGAGGAAATTCTAAATCCATTTCCAATGGAATTGCTGAGCCAGGCACTCTATCCATTCCTGAAATATGTGGTTGCCACTGAAGAAGAACAGCAGTGGATGCAAAAGCATTGGCCAATGGGACCAATTGATATTCCAGACATAATGGCCGGAGTTCAGCCAGACAGACCAATAGTTACGCCTCATCTGTGGATAGACCCAGAGGGTTTTGGTCAAGGCGGACCCGAGAAGATTATCCAGGAACTCAAAGATAGCATAATTCATCTTGAAAAAACCGAAGGAGATGTTGAGGAAGGCCTTCCAGATTCATTTACATTCACCGGAGCACCATCTGGCCTCTTCGAATTCAGAGCAACCAGCATGTATTGTATTCCAGTATACCCCAATGGCAGCAAGTATTTTGATGAATTTGGAGATATGATATCAGACGAGTGGTTCCCGAAGCTATCTGGAGCCATGAACTTCGTTGGCGGTTCTGATGGCAAGAAGGTGGGAATAATCAGCCACTCGGCCAATCTCAAGCCCCAGCCAATATCAAGGCCAAAGGACAAACAACTTGGCTTCGAAAACGGTCTTTTAGTGACACTGGTATTTGGTGCAATTCCATCAGATTTCCCAGTCTGGCTAAAGGCAACCAAGGATATTATGCGGGAACACAAGACCGAGGAAATGTGGGAACTGAGCTTCTATGATGCAAATGACTGCCTTAATGAGCTTGGAAGATACATTGGCTGGAGAGACTGGATGACTCAGGAATACAAATCAACCCTGGAGGAATAATTTTGGCAACAGGAATTGGATATGGTAAAGTTATATTGTTCGGAGAACATTTCGTGGTTTATGGAAAGGCCTCAATTGCATCTGGAATATCCCGCCATACCACTGCTGAACTTGTCCCGGGAACAGAACCTGGCTTCAAGATAATCGACAATCGTAATACAGCCGAAGGTTACAAGGAAAAATATGCCGAGGCAATGGAAAATTCAGTCAAAAACATGAACCAGGCAGTATGGCACCTTGATTTTGACAAGACACCGATACATGTGACTCTGGCAGGAGATCTTTATTGCGCCTCAGGAGTCGGAGCCAGCGCAGCAAACTGTGTTGCAATGGCCCGGGCAGTTTCCCAGCATTTCAATCTTAACTTAACTGATGAGCAAATAAATCAATGTGGATTAGAAGGAGATAAAGCGTATGCAGGAACACCTTCTGGCATTGACAATACATGTTCAACCTATGGCCAGCCAATCTTTTTCAGAAAGAATTTGGAAGGCGGAAAGAATCAGATGGACCTTCTGGAACTTGGAAAACCACTGAACATATTGCTTGTATCCACAGG
>DAOVXH010000195.1 GCA_030636255.1 Methanomassiliicoccales archaeon | reverse complement strand
TCAGATACCTTCTTTGGCCGTAATTTTTTCGCAATGTCTATCTCGCCCCTGGCCATGAGCCAGTTGGAGAAATGATTGGCACTGCCATGATATCTTATTGATTCTGCTGGAACTGTCTGAACATAGTGCATGAACTCAGTCATATCCCTGGCCCGGCCAATTTCCATCTTATCAGGGGTCATGAAAACAAAATCTCCAAAGCCAAGACATTCATTGAAGAAATTTCTCAGGTCATGAAGCAGCATATCTGAATTCTTGTCAAGGAAAGGCGTGGAAATCCTCTCGGCCTCCTTCTTATACTCGGTTCTGGAAGACTGGACAAGCACAGGTATGCCTTCATCCAGCTCTTTTATCAATTGGAAACCAGCACCCTCCAGGCGTTCTCCGTCCTTTGGATAGTTTACATCTGTTATGACACCTAGAATATTATCCCGATATTTTTCATAAAGTTCCAGGGCTTCTTCATAGGTCTCTGCCAGTAAAATTTTTGGCCTGGCCTTTTTTCTGAAAAGTTTTTCATGGTCATTGAGCCCCTCTGCAATGAGTTTCTCGGTCTGGCCCATTACTTCTCTGTAGGTGATTGGCAAAAATATGGAATAATATCTTGGAGAATCCTCTATGACAAGGAGAACACGTACCAGGCCGTCTTCGGTATCTGGTTCCACGTTCAATGTATCTTCAACATACTTTGTTATGGCAAAGAACAGTGCTGAATCTCCATTCCAGTAAAAGACCTTGTCAATCTGGTCATGCTGGCCTGGATTGTAGAATATTGGTATATCTGCTGTATCTGTCAGCAAGAGAATCACAGGAACACTTGGTTGCTGTTCCTTGGCCAGTCTGCCAAATTCAAAGGGATCCATGTCAACAAGCCTGGGCATGGTGATTATCAGGTCATAGTGTCGTTTTTTCAGCTCGCTCAAAGCACTCTCGCAGGAATCAACGCGCATTATTCTTGGCGGTGATGATAATTCTAGATCCTGGTATTCGCCGGATATTTGATCGGATAGTAGGCCTTCTTCTTCCAAAATAAAGGCATCATAGAGACTGGATACCAGCAAGATATTTGTGACCTTGTATTTCATTAGGTCATAAAAGCTGTGAAATGATGGTTTATAATCCCCCTTGTAATCGACACCGTCCTGTTGACCTGCCATGTATTCAGTTATTGGCTTTCACTGTTATATTATTTACCATCAAAAAGATTAAACACATTCCCTGCTATACCTTTAGGCTAAGCATATTTCAGTATCAGAAGGTCTTGATAGGGGGATGCAAAAAAAGTTGACTGGCTGATGGTGGAGAGCGTATGCTCAAGTTTGAAAGAGAAAACAGATGGCTATTGCATGCAATGGCTATTGGGGTGAATAGATGGCCGTGGCCACCAGCAAGGAAATGAGTGCTTATTTTCAGCAGCTTCAGGACGAGGCAAATAGATGCTATGAGGTTGCCAGGGAAGCCAGAACCAAAGGCATTGACCCGGAGCTTGACGTTGAAATTCCACAGGCAGACGACCTTGCTTCCAGGGTGGAGATGCTCCTTGAGCTGGAAGGTATTGCAGATGTTATACGCGAGGCTGCTAAGAAGCATCCCAACAGAGAGGTCATGTCAATTGTTGTTGCAAAAAAAGTGGCCAATGAATACAAAGGCTCAAAGGCCGAGGCACTGGACAAGGCTGTCAGAGTGGGACTGGCTGTGCTTACCGAGGGAATTCTTGTTGCTCCATTGGATGGCATTGCCGAGGTGAAAATTCATGGAGAGGGAGATAGTTCCTACGCTTCAATTTCATTTGCCGGGCCAATCCGTTCTGCAGGAGGGACTGGCCAGGCCATGAGCGTGCTGATTGCCGATGTTGTGAGAAGCGAACTTGGAATAGGCCCATACGAGGCCACAACCCAGGAAATAGAACGGTGGAAGGAGGAAATTCCACTATATCGGCGGCTGGTGAATTTACAATATCTACCTTCGGAAGAAGAAATTGAGGCCATCATAAAGGGCTGCAAGGTCTGTGTTGACGGTGAAGGGACTGAAGAGGCTGAAATATCTGGATACCGTGATTTGCCAAGGATGGAAAGCAATCGTGTCCGGGGAGGTGCATGTCTTGTTGTTGCCGAAGGTCTTGCTCTGAAGGCCAAGAAGCTGAACAAGCATGTGAAAAAGCTGAAAATCGATAACTGGGACTTTCTGAAGGTCATGGTTAAGGAAGATAAATCCGATGATGGAGGCAAGACAAAGGGAGTTGAGCCGAACTTCAAGTTTATCAAAGATATGGTGGCAGGCAGGCCAGTCTATTCCCATCCAAGCAGCAAGGGAGGTTTCCGATTGAGGTATGGCCGTTCAAGAACTGCTGGTCTTGCTTCCATTTCAATACATCCGGCAATCATGTACATTGTTCAGGAAACCCTGGCAATCGGAACCCAGATTAAGATTGAAAGGCCAGGAAAGGCAGGAATTTCAACGCCCTGTGATATGCTGGAAGGTCCGCTTCTGCTAATGAAGAACCGCAATCTGGTTAGAGTTAAAACTGCTGAACAGGCCAAGAAGATTTCCATAGAAGATATTGAAAAGATAGTTGAACTTGGCGAAATACTAATCCCAGTGGGAGAGTTCATTGAGAACAATCATCCTCTGGTGCCAGCGGTATTTGATATTGGCTGGTACACTGCAATTCTTGAAGACAGGAAAATCACTGTAAAGGACATTCAAAACATGAGCCTGGAAGAGTCCCTGAAACTGGTAAAGAAGCATGATATTCCTCTGCATCCAAATCATACCTTCGCATGGAACAACCTGACTGTGGAAGAAATCAATGAACTCAGGGAAGTGCTCATTGAAAAAGGAGAAATTAAAGACAAAAAAGTGCAATTGCCAGATACTGAAATCACAAGGCATGCCTTCATGGAGCTTGGTATTCC
>DAOVXH010000177.1 GCA_030636255.1 Methanomassiliicoccales archaeon | reverse complement strand
CCTGTGGGTTGTCACTTGCTGTTGGTGGTGCTGGGTCTGCCATTGCTGCCCAGCTAATGTCTACATCGCTTCCAGATGCAAGTACTCCGCCTGTTACTACAAGTGTGGGCATGTCAACTGCCTGTCCCTGCTGAACATCTGGATCTGGTCCAGCTGCCAGCACATTGATACATGTGTATCCAATTGTGTTCAATGCGGGGTTCTGTGATATTGCGGTCACAAATTCGTCATTGTTCCAAGATAGCCAAAGGTTTCCATAGTCATCCTGAATACGTGACAAAGTTAGTGCTCCAAAATACATTGTAACCCAGGAACCACTTCCAGCCCCATAAAAAATTGGGTCTGCAACAGTGCTACCTGTCCTGTAGACCACAGTACCGTCCGTTCCATCTAGCGCATTGTAATAAGTCATTCCGCCGGCTGCATCGGTTATCCTGACATCAAAGTTGTGGGATATTGCCAATACGCCTGGTGAAAACATGCTAAATGCCATGGCCACCATTGCGAACGCCATTACAGACGCTAATATTTTTCCTTTCATTTTTTTCATCTCCTAATTATTTATTATCATACGACTATATCTTAGTTTTAAGTTACATCGACGTAATATGATTGATTAATAAAGCTTTTGGTATACCCCTATTTAAAAACACACCATAAGGTAATAATTCAGCAGAACTGCGATTCCAAACAGCAGCCAGGCCGATGATTATGCCAGTCATGAGGAATGGCGGAAAATAGATAATAACAATCAGCATGACAATTGCCAAAACTAATGAAACACCAAATATGCCGCTCAGCCAGTTTTTTCCTCTCTCACTTGAATTCCTGATTCGGAATTCATATTATCACAATGGGTGAATTACTTTGTCGATAAAAAGGGAAATGTTCATTACATCTTGACTCATACCATTCTGCATGTCTGCCACCCACATACTTCTGAAAAATGCCAGCCAGCTGATTACTTTGGCCGGGGACAATCACCGCCCCAGGACCGGAAAAGGTATGTCTGAATTAGGAATAATCGAGAATGGAGATGTCTGGATATCTCACAATCAGATAACTGCTGTTGGAAGTCATGACCGGTCTCCCCACGAGGCAGATATTGTTATTGATTGCTCTGGAAAAGTGATAATGCCAGGATTCGTGGATCCTCATACTCATCTGGTGTTTGCTGGAAGTCGTGAAAATGAACTGGCAATGAAGCTTGAAGGCAAATCCTACATGGAAATACTGGCTGCCGGAGGAGGCATTCTCAGTACAGTCCGCAAGACAAGGGAGGCTAGTAAAGAAGAATTAATTCAGCAGGCCACCCAGCGCCTACATACCATGCTGAAGCACGGCACAACCACAGTGGAGGCAAAGAGCGGTTACGGCCTTGAACCTGCAACCGAGCTAAAGATGCTGGAAGTTGCAAAGGAACTTAATAGCCAGCATCCCATTGACATAGTTTCAACATTTCTGGGGGCTCATGCTGTCCCAGAAGAATTCAAGGGCCGGAATATGGAGTACATCAACTCCATGATTGCCATGCTGCCGGAGATTGCAGCAAATAGACTGGCCTGGTTCTGCGATGTATTTTGCGAGGCCGGGGCATTCACCCTGGAAGAATCAGAGGCAATTCTCACTGCTGCAAAGGAGGAAGGGCTGCGGCCAAAGATACATGCTGATGAGATTGAGAACCTTGGGGGTTCAAGCCTGGCAGCAAAGTTGAACGCAATATCAGCCGAACATTTAGCAGTTACTTCGGAAGAGGACATGAAGGCAATGGCCCAGGCCGGTGTTGTTGGTGTTCTGCTTCCTGGAACTCCTTACTCTCTAATGATGGAATATGCCAATGCAAGAAAGTTAATTGAAATGGGAGTGCCAATAGCACTGGCCACAGATTTAAATCCAAATTGCTGGACAGAGTCAATGCAGTTTATTATTTCTCTGGCATGCTATCAAATGAAGATGACACCTGCCGAGGCAATTGTTGCCAGCACAATTAACGCGGCCCATGCAATTGACAGGGCCGGAGAAATTGGTAGCTTAGAAGTTGGCAAGAAGGCAGACATAATCATACTGGATGTTCCGAATTATCAGCAGATTCCATATCATTTTGGAGTAAATCACGTTGAGAAGGTCATCAAGGACGGAGTAATTGTGGTCGGAGGAGAATGAAGGCTGTTGTTTTGCTATCTGGAGGCATTGACAGCCCTGTTGCGGCCTATGTTATGGCCAAGTCTGGAGCAGAAATAATTGCCTTGCACATGGACAATACCCCCTATACCAAGCCAAGCGAGAAGGCAAAGACTATTGTTGACCAGCTGAGAAAAATAACTGGCCAGTCTATACCGTTACATATTGCCCCACATGGGAAGTTCAATCTTTCAGAAATCGAAAAAACCCGGAGTTCACATATCCGCTGCGTGCTGTGCAAGCGTTTCATGATGCGCTCGGCAGAAGCACTGGCAGCCCAAGAAAACTGCAATGCAATAGTCATGGGAGATTCAATGGGACAGGTGGCAAGCCAGACACTGCGAAACATGAAGGTGGAGCAGCAGGCCATAGGCATGCAGGTTGTACGGCCACTAATTGGCCTGGACAAGGAAGAGATAGTCAAGATTGCCAAGGAAATAGGAACCTATGAACTATCAATTGATGAGGCCTATGAATGCGGAATAGTCCCTGACAAACCATCAACAAGTGCCAGTATGAGCAGCATACTGGACCCTGAAGAATTAATGGATATTCCTGTAATGATTGAAAATACAATTAAGGGTATTAAGAAATTTTAGCCATAATCTCTTCGATAATACTAATATCATTCATTGTGAACATGTGGATGCCCGGTGCACCTTCTTTCTTCAAATCGGTTATTAGCTGGAGAGTAAAATCAATGCATATCTGGCGCTTCTGTTCCTCAGTGGCTGGTTTCAATTGCTCTTTCAGGGAATCTGGCACATTGGCCTCGAAGATTTCCTCTGCTGCCACAACATGGTTCATCTTGGTCACCGGTCTTATACCTGGGATTATTGGGATTTGAATGCCCTTTTCTCTGAGCTTCTGAACATATGATGAATAAGCTTCTGCTGAGAACACCATCTGGGTAACAGCATAATTGGCCCCTGCCTTGACCTTTTCCTCCATGACAAAAAGTTCCTGCTCCATGTCCTCTGCTTCAGGATAACATGCCACTCCAATGCAAAAATCCGTTTTAATGCCCTCCCGTGGCTGAGGTGTATTTTTCAGTGGCTGATAAATTCCATTGTTCATGTCTGCTATTTGCTTGACAAGTTCGCAAGCATATCGATTATGGGTGACAGGATTCAGCTGCTTCGATGCCTCACCAGGCAATGGGTCTCCCAGTATGGCCAGTATATTTTTTGTGCCAAAGTACATGTGGTCAACCAGTGCATTCTCAACCTCTGCTCTATCCATGTCACGGCATCTGAAATGAACCAGCGCATTCATTTTGTATCGTTCGGAAATCATGTACCCTATTGGTACTGTGCCTCCACGAAGGCTGCCCATGGCCCCCTTGGTGATACTTATGAAATTAATGTCCAGGGCAGTCAATCTTTCCAGCTTGTCAAGAATGATACTGGCTGGCTTTCCATTCCTTGGTGGAAAAACTTCAGCACTGATTGTGAAGCCCTTCTCTGCCAGGAT
>DAOVXH010000064.1 GCA_030636255.1 Methanomassiliicoccales archaeon | reverse complement strand
GGCTGGCTTGTTGTCCTGGAATGCTCTGATGTGAATTCTGATTTGTTAGTATCGGCTGCTGATTATAAGGCATTGTTGGGATAATTATTCAGAAGCACTTTTGAATCCAAGTTCAAATGCTGCCAAATTAATGTCAAGCATCTTTGGTGGTACATTCTCTTTCAATGCAGCCAGCATGCTGTCCTTTGATACCGGGCAGTCCGGGGTTCCGGCCAGTGCGCCAAGCAATACTGTATTGACTGTTAGATAAGAACCAGCCTTTCTTGCCAGCTCATCTGCATTTATGGCTGTAAGCTTCGGAGTAATTTCACGTATCTGGCCGAATAAATCGTCCAAATCTGGATATTTTGCTTTGCCTATGGAAACTGCCACTGGAATAACTGGAGCAGTGTTTGTTACGAACCTTGTTTCAGGATGTGCCAGTGCCAGTTGGCGATATGCCTCAATTGGCTCGAATGCGAATATAATATCAGCTTCGGTGGCTCCGATAAGTGAACTCTGAATGCATCCAATGCAAAGATTGGTTACAACCACGCCGCCGCGCTGGGCCATGCCGTGAACCTCGCTCATGACCGCATCATTTCCTTCAGCCATTGCTGCCTGGGCCAGTACCTTTGAAGCGAATAATACGCCCTGACCGCCAACACCTACAACAACTATTCTGGTGTTTTCCATTTAGTCACCCCCTGGCTTATTCTCATGAATAGCATCAAATGGACACACAACAGCGCACATGCCACAGCCATTGCACATTCCCTCATTGATATGCACGCTTCCGTCATCTGCCAGATATATTGCTGGGCATCCCCATTTTTTCAGGCAAACCTGACATTTCGTGCATTCTTCCTGGTTTATTTGCCATGTATTGAAATCATTGACCTTCTTGCGGTCTCTTGCTTCTAAAAGCACGCAGGCGCGCTTGGCAATTATGACAGCCACACCATCATGGGCCAGTGCATCTTCATAGGCCTTTTGCATCTCCTTCATTTCACTGGTGTCCACAATTCTTATAAAGTCAACTCCGCAGCCCCGGACAATGTCCTCAATTAGAATGTCTGGCGAAGGATTTCCCCGACCGTCCATTCCCATGCCAGGGTTCGGTTGGTGACCGGTCATTGCTGTTGTTCTGTTATCAAGAATTGTGTAAACGAAATTATGACGATTGTACACTGCATTTACCAGGCCGTGAATACCAGAGTGGAAGAATGTTGAATCTCCCAGGAATGCCAGAACCGGTTGGTCTGTGGCCTTTGAGAAGCCTCCAGCAGCATCAACACTGCTGCCCATGCAAAGCAAGAAATCAGCAACATTCAATGGATCCTGGATACCAAGGGTATAGCAGCCAATGTCAGTTGAAAATATAGCATCCTTAAAGTTCTGCTTCAAGGCTTTTTTCACAGCAAAATATGTTGAACGGTGTGGGCAGCCAGGGCACAGAGATGGCGGGCGCACTGGAAGTTCGATTTTCACCTCTGGGACATTCTTTGGCAGAAGGTCTTGGCCGGTAATTTCCGAAAATGCTTTCTTCATTACATCTGGCCCATATTCACCCATTACTGAAAAGTGACCGGAGCGTTTGCCAAATACCTTGATTCCTGGTTTAGAATCCTTGGCCAGTGCAAGTATCTCATTTTCCATGAGTGGCTCGCCTTCCTCCACCATGATTAGCTTATCAACAGAGTTCATGAATTTAATAATTTTATCAGTTGGCAGGGGCCAGGTCATGCCCAGCTTGAGGATTTTTCCCTTGATGCCAGCTTCTTTCATAATGTCTATAGCATAATTGAAACCAACACCTGAGGCTATGATTCCATATTCAGAACCACCCAAATCAATAATTTCATTGAATTGACTGGATTCGGAAATCTTTTTAGCATTGGCCATCCGGTCTAAAAGATTCTTGTGACCTATTCTGGCATGCGCCGGAACTGTGACAAACTTTGCCGGATCCTTTTCAAAGTGGCCTTTTCCTTTTTGGGGTCGCTTTTCCTTTGTGAAAACTATTCCCCGGACATGGTTAAGCCTGGTAGTTGTCCTGAGAAGAACTGGCAGCTCAACTTCCTCTGAAAGGTCAAAGCCTATTCTGGTCATTTCCTTGGCCTCTTCAGCATTGGCTGGTTCCAGCATTGGAATATTGGCAATTCTGGCATAGTAACGATTATCTTGCTCGTTCTGGCTGGAATGGCATCCAGGGTCATCGGCAGTTACCATAACAAAACCGCCTCTTACTCCTTGATAGGCAACGGTCATGAATGCATCTGCTGCAACATTCAGTCCAACATGCTTCTGAAAGTTCAGTGCCCGTAGGTTGCTGGCTGATGCTGCTGCCGCAACTTCCATTGCAACTTTCTCATTTGTTGAGAACTCAAAATAAACATTAGCTTCTTTGCAAATTTTATGGAAGGTATTGCCAATCTCGCTTGACGGCGTACCGGGATATGTGGCTGCAAAGTCAATGCCTGCTTCCAGGGAACCTCTAACTATGGCCTCGTTTCCTAGCAAGAATAATTTCTTGCCAACTTCATCTGTCAGTAGTTCTTTCATAGGTCCTTCAACTCCTGTGTGAACTCTTCCTTCTTGAGAAGTATCTTCCATTTTTTCGTAATATTCGCCTGTATGGAATCCAGCTCTTTCTGTGGAAGATGTCTGAACCTGCCCTGGGGCTTCAGATACTCTATGGCTGGCTTCAGCTCTGCTGGCTTCCGGGTAATCTTGTAAACACCATTCTCAACTTCGTACATCGGGTAGGCGCCTGTTGAAACTGCCAGCCTGCAAATTTCTATGGTTTTATCAGGTGCCATTCTCCAGCCTGTTGGGCAGGGCGCGTAAATCTGTATGAACTTCGGGCCGCGAATGCTCTGTGCCTTTCTCAGTTTTTTAATCATGTCCTCAGGGTAGCCAACGCTCACCGAGGCAGCGTATGGAATTTGATGTGCAACCATGATTTCCATAATATCTTTCTTGGGCTGCTTTTTCCATTCCTGGTTTACGCCTACTGGTGTGGTGGTTGTCCATGCACCTACCGGGGTTGAGGAACTGCGCTGTATTCCTGTGTTCATGTATGCTTCATTATCATACATTATGTAGATTACATCAGTGCCACGTTCAACCATGCCAGATAATGCCTGAATACCAATATCGGCAGTGCCGCCGTCACCTGCAAATCCTACCACGGTGACATCGGTTATTCCCTTTGCATCAAGTGCTGCTTTTATTCCAGATATTGATGCGCCAGTAGTTTCAAATGCAGTATTAAGAAGCGGTACTTCTAAACATTTAGCCGGAAATGGCCCAGGCATAACAGCCCAGCAGCAGGCAGGTATGCTCATGATTGTTTTTGGTCCCAGTGCTTTCAGGGTATAACGCATTGCATTACATGCTCCGCATCCAAGACATCCAACATGGCCAGGGTTCATGTACTCTTCTTCTGGTATTGTTTTCTTGACCATATTACCAACCTCCGTGGCCTTTGACGCCAATCCATTCGATTTCTGTGTCCAGGCCTTCAGTGAGCCCCAGGGTTTTCAGGAATATTTTTTCCAGAATTTCAGGAGTTATGTCCTTTCCACCAAGTCCCATGATGTAATTTTTGAGTATTGGAATATCAGTCTGGCCGTACAATGCACCCCGAACCTCCTGTGCCATTGGGCCCCAGTGTCCGAAGGTATAGGAACGATCACAAATTCCGATTATATTGGTCATATTGGCCAACTTCCTTATCTCCTCAACAGGGAATGGGCGATATACTCTCATTCTAGCCAATCCTACCTTCTTTCCCTCAGAGCGGAGCTTGTCAACAACGTCCTTTGCAGTACTGGCAACGGAGCCAGCAATGAGCAGAACCGCGTCAGCATCCTCGCATTGATAGAATTCTATCATGCCACCATGGTTTCTGCCGAAATGTTTTTCAAAGTCTTTTTCAACATCTCGCCAACCCTGCCTGGCAGCTTCCATTGCCTCATTAATCTTGAAGCGGAACTCCATGTACATTTCTGGCATTACGAGTGAGCCAAAACCATACGGTTCATCAGTGTCTAGCTTGAATCTTGGGTTGTAGGAAGGCAGGAAAGCATCAACTTCTTCCATGTCAGGTACATCCACTGGCTCCACAGTATGGGAAAGAATGAATGCATCCTCGTTTATCATTGCTGGCAGGCGGATATCTTCGCGCTCTGCAAGCTTGTAAGACATGATTATTGAATCTATAACCTCTTGATTTCCTTCGCAGAAAACCTGCATCCAGCCAGTGTCTCTCTGTGCCATTGCATCATGATGGTCTGCCCAGACGCTCCATGGTGGACCATTTGCCCTGCAGACATTGCTCATGACTATTGGGGTTCTGGCTCCTGCGGCCCAAATCAAAAGTTCATGCATGAGCAGAAGCCCATGGGATGATGTGGCAGTGTATGTTCTTGCACCGGTCAGTGAAGCTGCAATAAGTGTTGCCATTGCACTGTGCTCGCTTTCCACCTTGACGAATTGTGCATCCATTTCGCCTGAAGCAACAAGGCTGGCTATCTTTTCAACCACTGATGTTTGTGGAGTTATTGGATAGGCAGAAACAACTTCGGCCCGGCAAACTTTGGAACCATAGGCAGATGCATAATTGCCAGTCATTACCATTTTCATTGTTCCACCTCCATGACCATTGTTATTGCGTCCTTGGGGCATTCATTGGCACATATTCCACAGCCCTTGCAATGTGTTAAATCGAATATTGGGAATTCGTCCTCTTCCATCTTGATTGCAACGTCAGGACAGAACTTCCAGCATATTGTACATTTGATGCATTTTGATTCGTCCAGCACCGGTTTAAAGGTCTTCCAGAAACCAGTTTGATTTGCAGTAGAATTGACACTGGTTATTGGCGTGAGCGGCAATTCCTGATAGGTCTTGTAATTTCCAGTTAATTCTTCTTTGGTCAATGTATCACCACCGAATCATATGCTTCCTGTGCCGCTGCCGCGTTCTCTTCTATCTTGATTGGCACGTTCTTTTTCACACCCTGAATGAGAGAATCTATCTGAACGACTCCAGATGTTTTTGCGAATGCACCAAGCAATGCGCTGTTAACAATAGGCGCTGCCTTGCTGCCCAGCCTATGCTTGATGGCTATCTCTGTAGCATTGACAGTGGCTAGTTTTTTGTCATCAGCAAGACCAAGTTCTGCACGGAGCTTGTCCGGCGATACTTTTGAATTTATTAGAACAAGGCCACCTGGCTTCAGACCATCAGCTACATTAACTGCCTTTAGAAGAGACGGGTCAAGTACCACAACAAAATCTGGCTCATATATGCCTGATTTTATTCGAATCTTCTGTTCGGCTATTCTCGTATAAGCCGTTACTGGGGCGCCTCTTCTTTCCACTCCAAAGAACGGAAATGCGGCTACCTCCTTTCCTTCCAAGAATCCAGCTTCTGCGAGGATATTCGAGGCAATTACTGCGCCTTGACCCCCCCTACCGTGAAATCGGACTTCAATCATATACACACACCTTTTTAATTTTCTGTAGATACAGATAAATGGGCATTACGACAAAAAGTGTGACTGATAGTCACCCATTATCTATTGTCGAGCCCCCCTTAATGAACCGACAATATCTTTTCCATATTAATTGTATCGCCAATACTTCATAAGATAGTTATTTTAATACCCAGAAATTATCCATTAGAATGAGTTCCAAACCACCTTTCCTGAATATCCGCCTCAGGGCCATTGCCCAGGCCACAGAGGTCGAAGAAAGGGTCAGGGAAGCATTTATTTTTGCATCTGGGTCAGATGAAATTCAGACAATGGCCACAAATGGACATTTTGGAAATCCAATGACAATATTCGAAATTGAACTGTCCAAGACCAGAGACATGAAAAGTTTCCTTCAGACATTGAAAGATGCAGGACTTCTGCTACGTCTGGTAGAAGAAATTGAACAGCGATTGGATGATAATTGTGTTTTTCATTTTAGACTGGACAAGCAAAAAGCTTATTCTCAAGAGCTGGCACTTGCAGAATCCAAGGACATTATTGATGTGAACATGAAGGTTGCTGCTTATCCAGCTAGGCGGGAAATAGCCCTGGAAGCTGTTTTGAATTGGTTCAAGGATTTTTGATTAAGAGACTAAACATAATATATCCGATTTCCATCCACCATGCCGTGATAACATGAGCGAGCAAAAAAGCAGTGCTGACGGTGTCGCATGGAACTTTGAGGGTTTGTACAAATCATTGGATGACCCTAAATTGAAAGCAGACCTGGAGGCTGTTGTCAAGGGGGCCGAGGAATTTGAACGCAAGTACAGGAACATTATGGGGCCTGAAATTACAGCCCCACAGCTCAAAGAAGCATTGGATGAGCTGGAAAGACTGGCCCGGGACCTGAGAAAGCCCCATTATTATACACATCTGAGATTTTCCCAGAACTGCACTTCAAAGGAGGCAGGAGCAGCAAAGAGCATGGCCGAGGAATATTATGTGAAGGCCCAGAAACCCTTGGTATTCTTTGAACTGGCATGGTGCAATCTTGATGATGAAATTGCCAATAGGATAATGAATGCTCCAGAACTGGAAAAGTACAAGCATTATCTGGATGCCCAGAGGCTCATGAAACCACATCAACTTACTGAAAATGAAGAAAAGCTAGTGGCTTCGCTGGAGCTCAGTGGCAGACTTGCCTTTGTACGATTATTTGATGAGACAATGGGAAAGATTCAAGTTATTGTTACCCTGGATGGCCAGGAAAAGAAGGTTCCCCTGGATGGGGCACTGACAATACTCTTTGACCCAAACCGAGAGACAAGAAAAATGGCCCATAAGGCAATTACCCAGGCACTGGCAAAGGACAGTGACCTTTTGACTTATATTTTTAATACATTGGTTCAGCATCATGCGACAATTGATGAGTTCAGAAAATTCCCACATCCAGCAAGAGTCAGAAACATCAATAATGAGGTTGAAGATGAGACAGTGGAAACCCTGAAAACTGCTATTGACAAGAACATCCAGGTAGTTGAAAAATACTATAAACTGAAAGGCCGCATTCTGGGAATAGAAGATCAGAAAGATTATGACAGATATGCACCAATCACCCAGGAAAGTGAGTACTGCTCCTACGAAGATGCAAAGAAGATGTGTATTGAAGCATATACCAAATTTAATCCAAGGTCTGGAGAAATAGTGCAGATGTTCTTTGATAATGGCTGGATTGACGCAGAGCTAAGGCAAGGAAAAGAAGGCGGAGCATATTCAGCAGGAGTATCTTCTGACCATCACCCGTATATTAAACTAAATTACACAGATTCCCTAAATGATGCTTCAACAATGGCTCATGAGCTTGGGCATGGTGTTCATCAATATCTAGCAAGGGACAGGGGAGACCTGTCAATGGGCACATCCCTGTGCATGGCCGAGACTGCCAGCATATTTGGGGAAATGTTACTATTCAACAAACTTGTTGAGGATGAGACTGACCCAAAGAAGAAATTAAATTTGCTCACAGGCAAGATAGAAGGCACATTTGCCAGTGTTGTTCGGCAGATAATGATGAACCGCTTTGAAACCAAACTTCACAAAGCAAGACGCGAACAGGGTGAACTACCAGCAGAGCTTATCAATCAATTCTGGCTAGAAGAAAACAAATGGATGTGCGGAGATGCTATTGAGATGACCGAGGAATATGGCTCATGGTGGTCCTATGTTCTCCATTTCGTGCATTATCCATTCTACACATATGCATATTCATTCGGCGAATTGATGGTTTTATCCCTCTACGAGCAGTATCAGAAAGAAGGCCAACCATTTGTTGACAAGTACATTGAGATGCTTTCTGCAGGCGGCTCCGGCTACCCCAAGGACATGATGGTAAAACTGGGCATGGACATTCAAGACCCGGCATTCTGGCAGAACGGAATGGACCTGATTGGCAGAATGGTTGACCAGGCAGATGAGGAAGCAAAGAAATTGGGCTACTGAGACTTCCACTTGCCATCCCGTATATGCCCAATGACCATAGCAGGATGCCTGAACATCATCCTGGGGCCAGCATATCCCATGACCTTTCGAATTTTTGTTCTTTCTGGTTCCTTGTAGCAGTGGGTTATACAATCCTTGCATGAGCCTTTTTTATTGCCATGAGGACATTTGTCAAGCCGCCTCAGAGAGTATGTTAGAAGCTCAGAACAATCAGTGCAAATGGTCGGACCGTGGCCCTTGCCTTTACAGTAAATCTTGAACATATGTTTAAGAGTTATTTTCTCTCTTTCAATTTTTGAACCAGATGCCATTATTTACCCTCGAATTTGGGTTTTCTTTTTTCCGCAAAGGCGTCCACACCCTCTCTGAAATCCTTGGTTGCTCCGGAAATGGAAATCATATGCCGCTCTGCAGCAAGATGTTCTTCGATCTGGCTCCGCTCGCTGAGCCGTAAAAGTGTCTTTGCCCTGCCTATGGCCAGTGTTGGTCCTTTTTCAATTAATTCTGCTGCTTTCATGACCTCTGACATCAGGTCGTCTGGCTCTATTGCATGATTGATAAGACCGAGCTTTTCTGCAGCATCGGCATCAATGGTATCGCTGAGATAAATTAATTCTCCGGCCTTGGCCTTGCCAACCAGTTTTGGCAGGAAGTAAGTACCGCACCCAGGCGCCAAGCCAATCTTCATGAATCCCATATTGAATTTAGCTTTCTTGGACGCATATCGCAGGTCGCAGGCCATTGCCAGCCCAGCCCCGGCACCAATGGCATGGCCGTTTATTGCTGCAATTACTACTTTTTCCATGCTGTAGATACGATGTACTGGCTTGTGAATCCAGCCAGATAATTGTTCAAGAAATAATTCCGGGTCTTCTGCTTCGGCCATTGCCTTGACATTGCCCCCGGCACAGAATGCCTTTCCCTTGCCAGTGATTATGATTACCTTTATTGATTCATCTTCCTCGCATCTCAGAAGGGCATGGTCCAGTTCCTCTGACATCTTTGCATCTAGGGCATTCAGATTATCCGGTGTGGCCAGATGAATAATTGCTTTACTGTCCTTTCGCTGAAATTCAATGGTCTCGTAGTTCATATGTATCGGGGCATTGAAGGGGAGGGAGCTACAAAACCTTTTTTACATGACTCTACATCTATGTCACAATGGAGTCAATACTTCGATTCAATGACTTGGGGTGCCTAAACGAGGGCGC
>DAOVXH010000003.1 GCA_030636255.1 Methanomassiliicoccales archaeon | reverse complement strand
TAGGCCAGTGCTATTCCTTTCTTCAGTGATGGGGAATAATTGCCTGAAGACACCGACCCCACTATTTCGTCTGGAGAATCTGCGAGGCGGACTGTGCTGCCGGCCCGGGCAGGAGCTCTGCCCTCGAGTTCTATTCCGACCAGCTTCTGATGCTGTTTTGTTTCCTTCATTTCTGCAAGAATTTCCTTACCTATAAATTCATGATTCCACTTGATTACCCAGACGCAGTTTGTCTCCATTGTGGTGCGGTCCCTGTTGAAGTCAGTACCTGATAGGAGGAATCCAGCTTCCAGCCTGAGTGTGTCCCTGGCTCCAAGACCAATGGGCATAACCTCAAATTCTACATCTGCGTCAAAGAGCATGTCCCAGACCTTTTCTGCAAATTGATTAGGAACTATGACCTCGCAACCATCTTCTCCGGTATAGCCAGTGCCTGATATCATGCCAATATTATTCTTCATATCTTGTTCATTTATTCTGTCCAGTTCGACAAACTTGTTTAATGAATAATCATAAGCTGCGGCCTCGAATTTACCAATGTCATCAATGCCCTGGCCAAATACCTTTGAAAGTAAATCTCTGGCTCTTGGACCCTGTACTGCTATGCATGTTAAATCAGATGATAGATTAATCAATTCAATATCTGCATTTTCTTTCATCCAGCTGCCGTCAATATCAATCATAGTGGCATTTGGAACACAAAAATACTTACCGTCACTCAATTTAGTAACAATCAGGTCGTCAATTATTTTTGCTTCCTGATCCGGTAAATGGGTGTAAACACATTTACCTGGCTCAACATTAGTTATGTCATTTGTAAGTAATGACTGGAAGGTCTTTTTAGTTGATTTATCAATAATAATAAAATCTCCCATATGAGAAACATCAAATATTCCTATAGAGGATCTCACAGCCAAATGTTCTTTCATTATGCCAGCTTCATAATGGAGTGACATTTCCCAACCATGGAAATCTACCAGTTTTCCGTTCATAGCTTTATGCTTTTCATTAAGTGCTGTCCTTTGCATGATATCAGTCCTGGATATATTTGTAGTATAGAAATACTGTGGAATATTTTTATTGTATTATTACTAATTCTCTATTAAATTAAATACATATTCATAACATATATTATTATTATAAATTCTTGATTTCGACTCATCAATGGATTTTTCAGGTTAATTCTGCAAGTGAAATCAACAGAAAATTACGCAATTATTTCAGTACTGACTACCTACCTATAATAGCTTAAGTCATTTACATAGTCTATAAGTGTTAATGTAATCCATATTTCACATATTATCTACATAATCCAACCCAGAAAAAGATTATATCCTCAATAGTACTTTTAGGTGGCAAGGTGTTTATGTGGGAATAAGGGAGTTCATTCATGAGAATAAACCTGGGCTTTGTGCAGTAGGATTGATTGTAGGATTACCATTGACATTGATTAGTGCATTGAGTCTCTGGTATTCTGAAGGTGATACTGGCATAGCCCAATGGGCCAATGATATGTTTGGGAACTGGGCCTTCTGGCTTATAATACCAGGGCTGGCAATGGCCATCATTGGAGGATATTATTTATATGATTTTTATCGAAAGCTCAAAGAGTTCAAGAACCTCATGAAGGTTGAGAGCAAGGCCAAATTCATAAAGAATGTGGACAAAATAGAAGAACTGGCCTGGCGTTTACATCCCAAGTATGAAAGAATAGTTATTGAGAAGAAAAAGAAGTACAAGATAAGATGAGGATTTCCTATTATTGAAGGCTAGATTTTTTGTGGAACTCTCATACCAGGGTCACCCATGCCATCCAGAACCCCACTCATTAGGAAGTTTTCCAACACTCCCTGCCATAATGTTCATTGAGAGTAGATATACGGCCAATCCCCATTATCACTCAGCCCATGACACTATAGCCACTGAACTTCACATATTGTACAAATATCACCAGGAATGCACTCAAGCACCCAGGCTTAGGTATGATTATTAAATCCCCATCACAAACCTGGTAAAACATCTGGTAACAAATCCAGTACACACCTAATAATATTTTATTTCTACGTGAATTACACCCACACAACATAACTCTTCCATACGAAATATAGGGGTTGGGGTTAGTTTCTAATGGAACCTTTAAAATAGTTAGTTGACATTGCTCGGACTCCAAACCAGAAACCAATATTTCCGGTTGTATAATTAGGCCGATATAAGGGGGGGCCAGAATGCAGGAAAGCATATTCAAAGATTATCTTGATATCAAGTCTATATTCAAGAAGGACAGGGACGTTCTCAGGCCATCTTATATTCCAGATAAATTGCTGCACAGGGATGAACAAATTGACCAGATAGCATCCATTCTGGTTTCAGCTCTACGCGGGGACCAACCTTCTAATATTCTGATTTTTGGAAAGACCGGAACAGGAAAAACCGCAACAGCAAAGTACCTGGGAAAGGAAATAAAAAAAGCCACAGATACATTGCCAGCCCCTCTGAAAGATGTCAGGTATATCTACATCAATTGTGAAGTGGTAGATACCCAGTATGGGGTTCTGCAGAATATTGGTAATCGATTCATTGAGGACTTTGATGAACGTATTCCACCCACTGGTTGGTCCACAGAACGTGTCTACAATCTCCTGTGGGAGAAAATCGATGAGACCCCCAAGGTAGTAGTTGTGGTACTGGATGAGATTGATAGATTTGTTTACAAGAGCGGCGATGACACATTATACCACCTTACCAAGATAAATGATGACCTGAAAAATGCCAAAGTTAGCTTGATTGGAATATCCAATGATCTGAAATTTACCGAACTCCTGGACCCCCGGGTCCGGAGCCGTCTCAGTGACGAAAAAATAGTTTTCCCGCCATACGATGCTGACCAATTGAAGGACATCTTGAGACAGAGAGCTGAAATGGCCTTCGAGGACGGCGTAATCGAAGAGGGAGTTATCGGCCTATGCGCGGCTGTAGAGGCACATGAACATGGCGATGCCAGGCGTGCATTGGACCTGCTGAGGGTAGCGGCAGAACTAACAGAGCGCAGTAAGGAAGAGTATATCCTTGAGAATCATGTAATAAAGGCCAAAAATAAAATCGAATTGGATTGTGTCATTGAAGCTGTAAGAACATTGCCAATCCAGTCAAAACTGGTATTACTATCCATATTAATTGGAGAGGAGAATGGCAATCATAAGCAAATGACTGGTGACGTTTACAGTTTCTACAAAATTCTTGCCAGGAAGGCCGGAAAAGGCTTACTCACCCAGCGTCGTGTTGCAGACCTGATATCCGAATTGGACATGATGGGCCTGGTAACTGCCAGGGTCAAGAGCTTCGGAAGGGGTGGAAGAACCAGAGTCATAACAGTCAGTGTTCCGCTTTTGGAGACAAAACGAATTATTGAGAAGGATCCAATGCTGGAGCCAGTGAAGGACATTAAACTGAAAGCGCAATCCACGCTGGAAATCTAGTTTCATAATTTTGTAATTCTAAGGTTGCTGATTACATATTTACATCCATGGGGTTAAATTGAAATAATACCCCACCAATCTTGTTATGGTGATTATATAGGTTGTAAATTAGGACTGGAGCCGCAAATGCATGGAAGGTGTGATCGCTGGCTCGGCACAAGGGGCATGTCATCGCAGCCCACCCTGGGCAATATCTGTGAATACTGTCATTACAATGAAGAGTGAGGTGGCAACCTGGCCGCCCTGGAAATCCGACAGATTCAGCAGCATGATATTTTGGAAATAATAGATATGCAGGCCAGAGTCTGGCAGGATTACTTTTTGAAGGAATATAATCAGCAAGTTCCTATGATGCGCCGGTCTATTCAGAACATGAATTATTATATTGAAAAGGAGCCAGAAGGCTGTTTTGTAGCCATCCAGGATGGAAAAATAGTCGGTTCAATAATATCCCATGTTTGGGGTAAAATTGGGTGGTTCGGTCCCCTGGAGGTTGATGCAACTTGCCAGAATCAGGGTATTGGAAAGGCACTTGTGCAGGAATCATTGAGATATCTAAAATCAAAGGGATGTACAACCAGGGGCTGTGAGACAATGGCCACCAGCGCGAAGAATATAACATTTTATATGAAGCAGAAATTTCAGGCCAAAGGCCTTTCAAATGTGTTGTACAAACCTTTTGGGGATATTGACCCAGACAGTCTGAAAGCCAATGAAGCGAGACCCTTTGAGGCCAGAGACACACCATCTGCCAAGGAACTGTGGCAAAAAGTTCAGCCAGGGTTGGACTATGAGCCTGAAATTAATGCAATAAAAGAATACAATCTTGGAGAGGCATGGGCACTGGAGAATGGTGCACATGCAATTGTCCACACCTATGAAATGTTCGCAGACAGCAATAATGCAATTGTGAAATTACTGGCATCTCCTGAAAATGCTATTGATTCACTAAATATTCTTCTTGAACGGTGCGAGATGTCTGCAGCACTTTCTGGAAAGACTGGAATGTTCATCAGGGCCTATGATATGACGCCCCCGAGCCTTGGCTGGTTTTCTGAAAGAGGATATATTTTGCAGAGCAATTCCATCAGATTAATATTTGAGGGGCAGGACGAGTCCAGTCAAAATTACCATGTTTCTTGCTGGTCCGGGTAAGCCAGTCAAATTTTGACAGGTTCAAAAATAATAATAATGTCCAATTCCTTGTAAGTTAGGGATAGGATGATAGAATTCAAGTCAATAGAAGAGCCCGAATTGGTTGAAATTTATAAGCGGCAAAACAGGAAATGCAATTATGAGCTTGCTGATTTACTGGACAATGAACCAGCCTGGGCCCCAATGACACTGGAGCAGGTGAAAGAGGCAGTATCAAAGAATCAGAAAAAAGACCGTACGTCTGTTTTCTCAATATGGGTCGATAATACTTTCGTGGGGATAGGCGCCTGGTCATCAAACTGGGACACTTGGGGGCCCTGGAATTATGTATTAATCTGGCCGGAGCACCGCAGAAAGGGTTATGGAGCAAAGGCAGCTGGAAAATTATTGGCCAGGAGCTTTTCAGATTCTCCAGCCCACGCTATTGACACAGGAACTGCCGAATGGAATAACGCAACAATCGCATTCATCAAAAGCCTGGGGTTCAAGGAAGCTGGCAAAATTAGGCTTTCAAATATCAAGGATGGAAAATACTATGATGATTTGATTTTTGACATTCTGAAAACAGAATACAATGGGGTGAGCCAGTGATGGAAACCCTCACCGGAGAAAAGGTAAAACTTCGACCAGTCAAGGAAGAAGATTTTGAATATTTTGCCAACCTGAAAAACAATATGTTCACCCAGGGCTGGAATCAAAGACTACCACCAAATTCGACAGCAGAAACAGTCAGAAAAAAGCAATGAAAAACCCAACTCTGCCACTCTATCCATCGAAACACTGGACGGCACGCTCATCGGTAATATCAGCTATCATGAGGGACTCCCGAGACATGACGCGACCTTCGGAATTGTTACAGGAAAAGAATACTGGGGCAAGGGCTATGCCTTGGAAGCTCAAGAACTGCTAATGCAATTTCTGTTCCACGAGCGGGGCATCCAGATAATGAGATTGTGGACACAAGGCGGTTTCCCATGGGCGAAAAGAGCTGCTGAAAAATTAGGCTTCAAGGAGATGGCCAGGTTCCGTCAGAATACAATAATAGACGGAAAAATTGTGGATTGCATTTACATGGACATGACCAGGCAGGAATATTATGCGGCCAGGGAATTGGAAGACAATGTCGGGGCACCTTGAATCACCCAATTAAACAAATACTGGCCAGGGCCAGCTTCGTATATTAAAAATAACTTCCAAACCGCTTCTGGAACCACTTCTTTTTCATTAGGTTCAGCATCATTCTGTAGGTGGGGCGCTGAATGAACTCAATCCTTTCAATAAAGCTAAAGATATTTTCCTGTCTGTTCTTGTAGTTCAGGATGATATCCAGCTCAGGCATTTTGTATTCTGGCTTTAAAATTTTTCTGGCAATCTCCTTACCGCTGACAATGGCGAATGAAATTCCTGCGCCGTTTGTCCGGAGTGCAAGGCCAGCTGCATCTCCCACCAGGAAGGTATTGCCAAACACACACCCATCATAGTGATGAGAAATTGCCCCAGCCTGGTACTTGCATACCGAATAGTCTATCTTTCTAGCATCCAGATAATCATGCAATGCCTTTTTCGCAATTTTTGGCGAGAGATGTTCAGGATTGAAAAACACTCCTATATTGGTACTGTCCAGATGCGGAAAAGCCCAGATATATCCTGCCTTAATATCCTCTGGATTGAAATGCCAGATAACGTTTTCTGTTATTCCTGGAACCTCGTAATACATGCCAATGCAGCTCTTTGTTTCCAGGCCCAGATGCCGCCGGACCATGGAATTCGAACCGTCTGCACCTATCAGGTATTTGAAAGAAAAATTTCCAGCAGAAGTAATTATCTGGGTGTCCTTGATTTCCTTGACCTTTACACCGGTTCGAACCTCAATGTTCTCAAATTCTTCCAGCAATGCAGTCTGATACTGCCCTAGGTCATGCCGGGAAATGGTTCTCAGGGGCTTGTCAAGTTTCAGGGTGTATGACTTGTATTTTGATGTATAATCTTCCTCAGGAAAAGTTCGAATTTTATTGGCTGGCAATTCAAAGTTCTTGTCCAAATTCTTCAGACCGCCGGCGCAGATCTTCGGCCCAATTATCTCATTTTTTTCAATGACCAGAACAGATAATTTAGATTTGCCCAGCTCATGGGCACAGGCAAGACCACCAGGACCAGCACCAACAATGATTACATCATATCTCTCTGCCATACCAGTATGCTGATTTGCTGAGGGATTATAAGGGTTTCCTCAGGCTGGTTTAGATTATACGCAATTTATTTATTTGGGCTTGTGCATTCACTCAGTGAGCGGAGAGGCGCCCGTTAATTAGTGCTGAATAGTGGGATGGCCAGTAGGTGGAAGAAATGGGAACAAAAATTAGAGTCAAAAAAGAGAATGTACCAGTAGAAATACCCACTCAAAAACCGCCAATTAATTCTCCCATTTTATCTTTGTTTGTAATTGTGGTTGTGATTATTGTTGCACTGGCGTTCCTTACTTTTTCACTTAACTCATCCACTCCAGATGGTGGCCAAGAAAATATTATTCCAGATGATAATCAAGATACTGGTACTACCCCCATTTCAAGTGCAGAAATTTTAAGCTCTAGTAATTATTATGACTCAATTAATTACAATCACATAGTGGGTGAAATTCAAAATACAGGTAACGTAAATCTTGAATATGTTAAGATTGTTGTTACATTTTATGATGCCAGTAATATAGTTGTTGGTACAACCTTTACTTACACAGAACATGACATATTGATTCCTCAACAAAAATCACCATTTAAAACTAATATAGCCAGTAGCGATTTTACTGGGACACCTACAAACTATACGCTTCAATTGACATATTCTGCAACCAACAACAATCCGTATAATGGTTTAGAAATTCTAAGCAATAGCGATTCAACTGATAGTATTGGATGGAATCATATAGTGGGAGAAGTGAAAAATACTGGCTCACAAACAGCGAATTATGTAAAACTCATCGTTACATATTATGACTCAGGCGGTGATGTTGTTGGTACGACATTTACATTCACAGACCCATTAACTTTAACATCTGACCAAACAGCCCCTTTCGAAACAAATATGGATTTAGATGATACTGCGGGTTCAATTAGTAGCTATTTAATTCAAGTAGAAGCATAGCCAGAGTACAAGTGAAAAAGATCATTCCAAAAAAGAGCCACACCGTAGAATTCCTGTTCCCCCGCCCAACTTTTAAATACACCCCCCACTTATTAGAGAATGCTAGGCTAACCGGAGGGGTAGGCGTCCTCTTATACACCGAAATCGTCTTTAGCGGGGGTGACGGCCGTGTGCGGCGTATCAGACCTATCAGAAGTCCGCATTGTGACCATGAGGTCCTGTCCTATGGGGCTGGAGGTGGCGAGCCGGTGCAGCCGGAGGGCGGCATCATTCGCCTTGGTTTCAGAAATCGGGTCAGGCCCTGACGGGAGCAGCCTTACTGTTTACTACCAACGCTCATGGGGTTGCGGGACCGAGAAGCGATGTGAGAGCTTTTGGTGGGTGCTGGCGACAAGCTCGGTGCCTAGCACACCATTCTATAATTTTTATAGAGCTAGGCACGAGATGGAGTTTTCGATAGAAAATTCCAGCGTAGTCACAAATTAGCGACTCCATACAAACATCCAGCAGAGTCTGTTTGTGTTATTTTCTAAGCTCTTGCACAGCCGACCGATTCCTCATTCTTGAGTTCTCGCAGTTCCACTTCCAGCCAACTCGAAAACATTGAGTTACCATGAGTTATTGTTTCCAGCCACCTCAAACTTAAATACAAAAACCCCAATCTCCATTTTGGAGAATGGAGGAAGAATTCCCTCCATCTGAGAGACATATGGAGGAAGAAAATGTCAATTCATAGAAAAATTCAGAGAGACAGAACAGGTGCTGTGGAAGGATTACCACTTCAGCTCATTATCATGGTTGCTATTGCTGCAATTGTGATGGTGATAATTCTTGGGTGGCTGGCGCCATGGCAGAGCAAGGTAGATTTGGACGCACTGACTGTGGACCCCCAGACAATAGACAATAATGAGGAAGTGACAATAACCGTGACGGCCTGGGATACAAAGGACAATCATCTAGAAGGCGTAGTTGTGGAGATATCTGGCTGCAATGTTGATACCCTGGTTGGGACCACCGACGATGATGGGACAGTAACATTCACCATAGAACCGTCCATATCTGGCGGAACTGGCCAGATAAATATTGTGGGAACCTATACCGGCATAGTCCAGATGGAGAAGACAGCATTCGTTATAGTATCATGATGAGAATTTCTCAGAACAGCCATGCCTCTGTAGAGGGACTGCCGCTTCAATTAATAATCACAGCCGTAGTGCTGGCCATAACCATTCCCTTGATGTTCGGCGCTCTTCATACCTATGATAAATCAAAGGTTGAGAATGAAATTCGCTCTGAGATTAGTGAAATAATTGCCACTATCCAGATGATTTATGTTTCAGGGCCAGGAAACCGCGCAATAGTTGAATTCAATGCAAATAATGGTGCGTTCACATCTATCGATAATGTAAAATTTGGCGACGAACCAGGAGGTAATTACTCTTCTGTAATTCGATATACAATAAACGGAATGCAGGAGGTACCTACAGTTTTAAAATCTCCAAATGTGCCAATGATATCGATTGATGGCAGCGCGTTTATTTTAATGTCTGGTCAGTATGAGATAATTGTGGAATGTTTAACTCACGAATCAGACTTGAACGATGATGGACTGGCACCGGATAATTTTATTCAGCTCTCACTGTCTGCAGTATGATAATCGCATTCCAGTTCGTCAAGGGCCTTTTTCACCCCTGCAAAACGCTCGAACTCGACAATGGCCAGAACCTTTTCATGCTTCTCAGATAACTTGGAGATTCCTTTTGCTATCCATCTTTCTCTTGCCAGTTCAAGGTTCTTGTATCCCTGGAGCCAATTGATAACATTGTCCCATTCCAGCACAAATTCCTGTGGGGTTTCAGAGACATAACCATGCCTGGCCCATTTCTTATTGCATCGTCCCTGGCGAATCATTTCTATGCTGTTTATGTATTTGCAGAATGCCGAGGAAAAGTGTTCATCATCCATGTCTAGGCCCTTCAAGATTGTGCCATTGTTCTGAGACAATTTCCAGGCCTCGGAGAAGCATGGCGGCGGTCTAATGACCTCTCCAAACTCGGAAAGCCCTTCAATGTACATTTCTTCTTCAAAGTTAGCCGGCTCTGGAAGTTCAGTATTTGTTTTCAAATGCTCTGCCATTGCCTGAATGGATTCTGTTGAGATTGATAGTCCAATTATATTGGGCTGAACATCCTTGATTGCTTCCACAACCAATTCCCCCTCGGAAACTAGCCCTCGAACAGCACCAATAAGAAATATTTGTCCAGTCATTACAATCTCTCCTCTATCATTTCCATTATTTTCTTTTTATCCTGGGCCTTGTTCAGTTCCTCGCAACCAATGACAGGTGTCCCGCCTAGGTTCACCTTACTGCCTATTTTATCCACGAATATTACTGAATGCTTATCAAGTATTTTTGATAGATTGGAAATAATCCTTGCCCTGCGAACAAGGTCCGAATCTTTCTGGCCTATTCCTGTGAAAAGAATGGTCTGCTTATCCCGGGTAACCGCATCAAAGGGACAGCGATTGGCCTGTTTGACCGAGTAACCAATCTCATGAAGCCTTAGAAAAATGTCCCTGGCAAGCCCTTCAGCAATGCTTTCTTCGGCCTCTTCTGGCTTTTCAGCTTCGGAGGCCAACGGGTCTGCTGGAATAATAAGCTCAATGCCCATCTTTTCCTCAAGTCGTATTGCAACCTCCAGTTTTGCGCTCATTCCGTCCTCATACATTCGGATAGTGCGACGGCTGACTCCCCCCATCTCGGCCAGTTCTCCAAGGGACATCCCTCCCTGTCTTGCCTTTTTGAGCATTTCCGAGTCCACGCTCACATAATATCCTCCACTGGCTGCGTAGACAAGCGGAGGCACCCCCTCAACAATAAGGTCATAGAATGTCTGAGGTGAGAGAAGCGGAATTCCGGCCCTGGTATACATAACTCCATCCTCTACAGGCTCGGCACCGGATTTCAGGGCAATTATCAAGGAGGCCCCATCAACGGCCATAGCCAGGGTGGATATGCCTGCAACAGCGTCATGATTTATTGAGCTGGCATTTGCCACTATCTTGACTATCAAAATAATACGGTCTTTCCTTGCAACAATATCAAATCCTGCATGAATTAAATCCTTGGGATCCGAGGTGGCAAATCCACTGTTCTGAAGTAGTTCATGCACTTCTTTTAGCAGGATTTCCCTTGAGGCCATATTTTGATAAAGACATGAACTTCCATATAATACTTTTCCAGGAAAATCATTGATTATTTAAATACTAAAGAAGCGAATTATATAGATAGCCAGTCACATTATAAGTTCGACAATTGTCGGAATATATAGATACGTTTAAATAATATGTCTTATAATCGGTATTATTGGGATGCGCATATGTCTAACAATAACATATCGATTCTCTTGCCAGCGCTTGATGAAGCAGAAACTATCGGAAGCGTGATAAGCAAGATACCGAAACAAGAGCTGACGGACCTTGGTTACAAGGTCGATGTCGTGGTCGTGGACGGACACAGTAAGGACGGAACCTGCGATATTGCTTCAGCCATGGGTGCTAGACTCCTAAAGCAGAAGGGAATAGGCAAAGGAAATGCTGTTCAGACAGCTTTCGAGGAATTTGATGGCCGATATCTCTTCATGCTGGATGCAGACGACACCTACGACCCAAGGGAAATTTTAAAAATGCTTCCACCAATGGAATCAGGAACTTATGATGTTGTCATGGGCTCCAGGCTCAATGGTTGCATAAAGGCCGGTGCAATGACAAGGCTGAACTTTATGGGCAATGTCGCATTGACCCAGACAGCGAATATATTATTCCCCAACGGGCACAAGGTATCTGATGTTTGCACAGGATTGTGGGGCTTCACAGACGAGGTTATACATGCACTTGACCTCGAGTCACCACATTTTGACATAGAGGCGGAAATGTATGCAAAATGCATAAAATCCGGCTTCAATGTAGGCGAGATAAACATCAAGTATGGTAAGAGACCAAACTCCAATAAATTGAGCGCTTTGAAAGACGGTGCAAAGATCTGGCTTCGGCTATTAATAGAACGAATAAATCAATAATTGCCAATGATTGTACCGAGCCGTTATAGAAAGCACACAGGGTTCCCTTTCTAAGAATTTTCAATCTTCCCTAAGGGTTTCAAGGGCATTTTCTATTTTTTCATAACACTTATCAATATTGGATTTTGCCATGAGATAGAGATCCAGGTCAGATATTCTTGTATAAACATATGAATAGCCCCGTGTTCCATTGGATGATTTTTCCTTCTTGCAAAGGCCACATGCAACCAATTTCTCCAGGCTCCTGTGTGCAGTTGACCTGTCCCTTTCAATTATTTCGGCAACCCCCAGGGCTGTTGTGCCCTGGTCTGTTTTCAATGATTCGAAGACAGACCGGTCTGTGAGAGTCAGGTTGAAGATACAACCTATAACGTCAACACAATCAAGTCTGTCTTTCTTTGACATTTTGGAGATTTTACTGAATTGCTGAAGCATGGTTGCACATCCAATTTAGATAAACAGGTTCACATTTCCCTCTGAAGCTGCATCCAGATATGTACCGACACCACCAACCTCGGTGACCTCAGATATCAGCAGTTCCTTTGGGACGTTCATGAGTTCCATAGTCATCTCACAGGCCACAAACCTAACGCCCAGATCCTTACAATCTGACATTAGCTCCGTGAGAGTAGCAACATTGTTCTTCTTCATAACTCCTTTCATCATCTTGGTGCCCAGGCCGCCCATATTCATCTTGGATAACTTTGACTTGTCAGCACCGCCTTTCTTTACTGCAAACAGGCCCCAGAACGTAAAGAACATGGTAACATCCATGCCCTTTGCCGCTGCCCCGGCTGCCAGTATGAATGCAGCCATGGCCTTGTCAAGGTCATTACTGTGAAGGATTATGCTCATTGATTTTGTTTCTGCCATGATTATCCCTTCTTTATGGTGATTATCCAGATAGAGCCTTTTTCCTCAACAGACAATACTTCGTCCCCAGTATCTGCGGCTGCCTGTGGAATTTCGTCCTTGGAAACCCCATGGTCTCCTTCGACTACAAGTACCTGGCCCTTGGTCAATTTTCTCAGCGCTTTTCTAGTTTCTATCAACGGTTTTGGGCAATTTAACCCCTGCGTTGAAATCCTCATATCTTCTTTCATTTCATTCACTCCTTTCTAGAATGTCAAACAGAACTCATGCTGTTCAATCAATTCAATAGCCAGGGAACTTTCCATGATTTCTGCCTCTTCGATAAGGTCCCCCGGCTCAAGACCTCGCGAAGCCAGTGCATTTGAGTCAACCTTTATTATCCCTCCAAGCTCCAGAAAATCTGAAATCTCATCAAGATTATTCGGAAGACCGAGGTCAGTGGGATCCTGACCTTTCATTGCGAAGAAAACCCCATCACTTCTCAGGAATAGAGTAACTTCTCCGCCCTTGGCCACAATGGCATTTGCCAGCTGGATTGCTCCGTAACAATCATCATGATGGCCATAGGTTCCATGCATCATTGCAATCAATATTTTCTTTTTCATAGCCATTTTATCACCTATCCAATAAATGTCAAAACCCTATCAGATTCAGCCAACATGTCAACGAAGCTGTATAGGCCAGACTGTTCAATTCCCTTGATTGTGTCATCCGGCGTAAGATCTCGGGCCTCGGAACATCTCTGGCATGACTTTACAACGGCGCCCTTGCGCATGGCACGTTTTATCCAGTCCCCAGGATTTGAAAAACTCTTGAATTCCTTTATATGTTGCAGCCAGGCCGCATCCAGATAGAGGAACATATTCACCTTGTACCCCTTCTTTCTGGCTGTTAGGGCCAGTTTCGAGGCTATCTCTGCATATTCCGAGACATATGGTCCCCTGAGCAACAATATCGAGAGTGTTTTATCCTTCTCCTCTAACATATTATCACCCTGTCCCAGTCTTCCATGATAAGGTCTACAAGTTCCTCATAGGCCTTTTTCACTGTTTCTGTGCCTGGAATGAGCTTTTCCCCAGGAATTCCCGCACCCAATAAATGTTCCTCACTCAGGAACACCTTGCCACCACCAGATATTGCCTGGCCAAGGCCTGCTGCCACGTCTCCAGACCCCCGAATAGCATTAAAAACACCATCAGAGAGAAGGAAAAATCCAACACGCTTTCCTCTTTTCATTGCCTCAAGCCCAAGATTCACTGCTTGATTGGCACCTTCATGAACTGCTGCCGTATGTGCGATTACTATACCCAAACTATCAAATTTACTAGGATCAGTTATTATACCACCTCATTTAGCTGTGCAACGTATTGACACAACTATACACAACCACCTTAATAAAATATGCCCCTGTAAAATATTACTAGAAATCAAGAATGGTTCAAGCAATTTGGATTTTTCTGGATTTGAAAAATTTCCAGGGAATTGTTCATTCCATTATAATAGGCCACATTCTCAACAATCCATTGGTTTTTTCTGGAGATTAATTTCACTGCCTCTCTCACCATAATAGCTCCAATAATGCTGGTAGTAGTAATTTCAGCCCCTATCTTAGGCAGGAACAGTGAAATATCATTTCCTGTGCAGCTGAACCTTTGTTCCACAATTTTTGCATGTGAATCATTCATTCCACATTCCAAACAAGGGCCATGCCCAGGCAGAATCACCTGAACTTTGCCATTGAAACCATCCATTGCCCCGTCAATGTAAGGTATTCCATGAAAGCAGCACTGGGAGTTCACATGAAGCCTTGCCAATATATTGTCCAGGCACCCAAGGACAATGTCGAATTGTGCAATAAAATCCTCGCCCTGCTCCTGTATGGTGCCAACAATGGGTTTGACCTTCACATCAGGATCCAGAGCAGCCATTCCATTAGCCACAAGCTCTGCTTTGAATTTCCCCTCAACCACATCATCATTTGAAAAGAACAAACATCTGGCTAGATTGGAACTTACAACCCGATCCATATCAACAACCGTAATGTTCCTGAACCCGGAAAGAACCAGGTTTTTGCCAACCTCATTACCAATGGCTCCGGCACCCACCATTAAAACCCTGGCTTTTGCTATGGAATCAATATCAAGCCAGCTTATTCTTCTGGCCCTGTCAAACCTATCCTCATCTACATCGCCTGGGGCAATGCACTCTTCCACCATGAGATGCTGAAGGTATTTCGAGTAAAAAGACCTTGCCCAAACAATCGATAGGTTTTTACCTTCATCCTATTATACTCGGCTTCTCCAAGCCTAAAAGCGGGGTGGGGTAGCCAGGAAATCCCATCGGGCTCATAACCCGAAGATCAGTCGTTCAAATCGACTCCCCGCTATTTTTCTTTTTCTATATATACAATCAATTATCAAGAAAAAGAAAACCAGTGCAGTTCCGAAGGAATTGCACGGGGTCGAAAAATTAGGGAGCGGAGCGAGTCTGTTTTTCGTTCATATAGTAACTCTTGACATTAATTGAACAATAAAATTAGTAGAAACGGAAAATTATTAAATTTTCCGTCGAATCACAATTTTTGATTCTTAACATTAAACTAATAAAAAAATTAGGAAAAATGCACGCAGTCGAAAAATTTGTGTACTATCAATTATTATTTTCAGTAGAGCCTAACCTTCCCACCTCAAGCACAAACACAATTCCAAATCCGACAATTGCAGCTAGCCAGATAGGTAAGATTGTTATGGAATCAATGGTCATATTGTCATAGCAGAGCCTCAATGCACCAAGCATGAGGCCAATGAGGAAGGCCACAGTATGGGTCCGATATTTTTCAAGAAGCACATTCAATACGCGAGAGAATGCCAGCAGCCCAATAATGGCTCCGGCAAGGAAGGTGAACACTTCCACAACTTGAAAGCTCCTCAGGGCGTCCAGCATATATTCGTATTGATTCAGGAACAGCATTATCAGCGCACCTGAAATTCCAGGCAGTATCATTGCGGTTATTGCAATTATGCCAGAAATGAAAATCACAGGCAGAGAATGCCCAATACTGGTTTGGTCAAGCCCCACAAAGAAAAAGGCCAGAATAAAACCTCCAATCACGAAAATCAGATTAAGAGCAGAAGTCAATTTTTCCGAGCGCAAAAGCAGAAAGGCCGAACCCAGGATAAGCGTGAAAAAGAACGCGTATGTTGGCGAGGCCATGTCCTCCAACAAGAACAGTATAATATTGGACATTATAAGGAAAGCAAGACCTATTCCCGCCCCTAATGGAAGGAACAGCTCAAGATCCACACCATTTTTTTCTCTTTTCAAGGTATTTTTAATGGTATCTGGCTTAATATTGCTGATGCCCAGGATTAGACGTTTGTAGAACCCCAGAATAAGAGCCACAGTTCCGCCAGAAACACCCGGCACAATGTCTGCCAGGCCCATTGCCACACCTTTGAAGAAGGTACTCACATGCTTTTTAGTGCCCATTGAATTCCCATGAAAGGTTCTGAATATATTTAATTTCCTCCAACTGATTATTTGATATCCAGCCAATAAAACCGGCCAACATTACTATTAAATACACGTAACAATATTAATTGCATAGGCAAAACAAAGTTTTGCGCGGGCAAGAGTTCGGTTCAAGGAACCACCAGGTTCATGGAATTAACTAATTCCCAGAATCGTAAAAGCCTAAAAAGGTGATATAATGATTGAAAAAAGAAAAACATCCAGAATGGTTGGCATGTTTGTGGCACTGTGCATTGCAGCAATGTTCGTCACATCCAGTGCGGTTGTTCTTGCACAAATAAGCGAGTCAGAACCAAATGACGATTTCTGGGATGCAACCTATTGTTACGATGGCAATGTGTATGAAGGAACAGTCGATTATAGTGACGACCCATCAGATTTCTACCAGATAATGCTCTGGTCAGGTGAAACACTTACAGCAACACTACTCACCTCACAGCTGGACATGGAATTATACGATTATTCGGAGTCCTGGGTGGATGACTCTTCGTCAAACGCTCTGGGTCAGCCATACATCGAGTACACAGCATATTCAGCAGGCTACTATTACATTGAAGTAAGGGCATACGCTCCTAGTGTATCATATACATTGGAAATTGCAGTAACCGATGGTAGTACTGGCGGAACAACCGAAGGTCTTTGGGTCGGCGGAGAGCCATATGTTACAGGAGACCCAGAGGCAACAGTTCCCACAATGACCGTAGGCGATGGTGTATACTGGGGCGGCGTAAAGGACATTGGCGATGAATTCGAGCAGGAGCTTGAAGAAGGCCTTCAGGACTTCGAGGACATGGGCTTTGATGTGAAATACGACATAAATGGCGGAATTGGCGCATACTTTGGAATAGAAGTTGCCAGCGACAGCGCAGATGTCGGCGGTGTTGATTGCTATGACATTGCAATAACCGGTGCAATAGCCATTGACCTGGGACTTGAAGCCAGCGTAGATGGCAGTATTACCGAGGGCGGATTTGGCACAGTATCAGTTGATGGTTCAGGAAGTGGATATATCGAGTTCGAGACAAACCTTGACGGCCACATTTATCTGACTGTTGATGAACTAGCAATTGCTAAAATTGACCTGACATTGACTGCAGAGGGCCACGGAGAGGCAACACTGGATGCCGAGTATGAGATGCAGGGAGTTACCCAGACAATCACAGCCGATGCAACCGTGGACATAGAGGATGTTGAGATTGACTTCGACCTGACCTTCGACCCACCACTTGATGTTTATCAATTCCCAATGTGGGAAGGCAAGGAATGGTATGTGCCAGGCTATAACACAGATGTCAGCGGCTCATTGAATGCCAAGGGAACAATAACTTCCGACATCTACATGAAGGCCACAGGCCAGGATACTGTGGACGATACCAATAGCACAGATTTGGCCGAAGAGATAGGCAATAATGATTTCTCTGAGATAATTCCAGGTGGAGAATATGATTACTGGAGCGGCGGAGGCGGTACATTATTCACCTGCTCATACGCCAGCGGAGATATTTTCATCATAGAAACCGATGTGGCAAATGCCTTCGGAGGCATGGACTTCGGAACCAGGCAGATACCTGATGTTAACAATATGGTACCAACCACTGGACTTCAGTACAATGGCCAGACCGGAATGATTACCGGAATGACCATGGATGGCGAGCTAATGACCGAGGAGGTCACAGCAGCAGAGGTCGAGGACTTCGCAGATGACCCACTCAAAGAGGTTGCAGCAGAAACCGGCGGACACTCATCTGGACTTGATGCAGGACTTCTGGGCATCATATTGATTGGTGTGATAGTGATTGTAGTTGTTGTTATAGTGGTTGTAATGCTCACAAAGAAGAAGACACCACCAGCACAGCAATACCCACAACAGCCATACCAGCAGCCACCTCCACCACCACCGGAGTATCAGCCGCAGCAGGGCCAATACCAGCAGCCACCGGCTGACCAGTATCAACAGCCCCCACCACCGCCACCACCAGGGCAGTAAGGAATCGGTTGTAAAACACGGCAAGAAAAAATGGGCGGCTTCGGCCGCCCAATCTTTCCATTTAATTTTCATAACTTTTATTACAAAGCTCCCTCATTCCACTCATGATGAAAGTTACAATACTGGACGGTTACGTAGATGAACCATCCAGACTGGGTGTTCCACCCTTCATATCCCCATATGCCAGATATATTTTTGGCGCAATCAAGGCCGCAGGTCATGAACCAGAATACATGACCATTGACCATTATCGCCAGGGCCAGAAGCCCACAGGCCAAATATTATTCATGATATCCGGCGCACTTGTTCCAGGCAAATATCTCAGAACAATGCCAATGTCTTTCAAGGAACTGGCCAATATCATTTCCGAATCTTCGGTGGAAAATTATGTATGGTATTCTTCAAGGCCCCGGGAAACGCCTCCTGGCGCTACACACATATGGGACTGCGATGCAGATGCCTATATTTTTGACATGCTCAATTCCGGCCCACCAGATAAAAGACGCAGAACTGCCCAGGAATGGTCAGAATGGCCGGTCCTTGGCGTAGACATGGTGAAACAATATCAAAACCACCCACAATCCATAATCGCAGAGCTGGACATATCATATGGCTGCCCTCATTACATAACTGGCGGGTGCTCATTTTGCACAGAACCGCTTTTTGGAATGCCAGTTTTCCGCAGCCAGGACGCAATAATCGCCGAAATCAAGGCACTTCTCAAGGCCGGGTGCGCTAATTTCAGGCTTGGGGGTGGCTCCTGCACAATCAGTTACAAGGCAAAAGGCATCGGAGAGACAGATCGCCCAAGGCCCAATGTTGTGGCCCAGAAACAGCTTTTCAGTGGCATTTCAAAGCTTCCTGGCATTCAGGTTTTGCATACTGACAATGCAGACCCGGCCATAATTGCCAGTTATCCAGATGAAGCTGAAAAAATTCTGCAAATGATTGCTAATATCTGCACTTCAGGCAATCTACTGTCAATGGGAATAGAGAGTGCGGATCCTGCAGTGGTGGAAAAGAACAATCTTAATTCCCAACCCGAAGAAGTGCTGGCTGCCATAAAATTAATCAATAAAGTAGGTAATAAACGAGGCCCAACCGGCCTTCCTGTATTATTGCCTGGCCTGAACTTCCTCACAGGGCTCCAGGGCGAGACCAAAGAGACATTTCAGCTCAATAGCCAGTTCCTGAAAAACATCCTTGATTCTGACCTATTACTTCGCCGGATTAACATAAGGCAGGTTGCACCAACCAGGCAGGAATATGCCCCTACCAGACATAAAAAACAGTTCATTGCCTTCAAAAAATTCGTCCGGGAGGAAATTGACAGCCCAATGCTGGAAAAGGTAATACCTGCCGGAACCTTGCTAAAGAACCTTTATACTGAATTAAAAATCGGAAAAATAATGTTTGCCAGGCAGATTGGCACATATCCAATTCTTGTTGGTCTGCCACAGAATTTGGAACCAGGTATTTTTCTGGACGCCAAGGTCACCACCCATGGAAGCCGAAGCCTTACTGCACTGGAATATCCATTGGACATTAACAATTGCTCACTTTCAGCCCTGGAGGAATTGCCTGGAATCGGAAAAAAACGTGCAGCCAGGCTGTTCCATGCTAGACCAATAAATTCTAAAGATGAATTAATAAATGCATTGGATGAACCTGCCCTTGCCAGCCAGATCATTCCCTATTTGAAATTTTAAATTTTCTTCTTGAAATCAAGACAATTCCAGACATTATGAGAATGCCAGATAATGACCCAAGCCCAAATTCAGGAATAATCACCACTGTGGTGCTGGTATCTGTGGATGTGTCACCTGCAGGCCAGGTTCCCCCATCTGTCCAGGTGGCATCAACGGTATTTGTCAGTATGGTATTGTTTGCTGCAGCCAGATTCACCGTGACATTGACGAATATTGTTCCGCTTGTACCGTCTGCTAGGGTTCCAAAATCCCACACATTGTCCCCAACAGTAGGTGCTGGATTCGCATCAAGAAATGTCACATCCGGTGGATAGGTTTCTGTGATAAGGGTATCATATGCGTCGCCTTTTGAAACATCATAAGTTATAGTATACATCAGCACATCACCAGGACTGGCCGTGCCTAGGTCAACAGTTTTTGTTATGGCAATTTTTGGCTTTGCTGCCTGGGGAATTTCACTTCCCTGGGACCTGGTATTAATAGGAGAAAAAATCGCAATATCCCAGGAATCTATTGGATTATTCAGCATGTCCTGATACCCAACCCAGTCTTCCATGGCCACATATATGGTGAAGTTTTTGTCTGGAGTGATTTTCAGAACAACCGGATCAATGGCCAGCTCCATTCTGTGGCTGTCAATTGCAGAGCTTATGTTTCCAATAAATACCCAGGGGTTATGGCCTGCTGAAAGATTAAATTCAAAGCACTGGCTGGTGAAAATTTGATTGTTTTTTCCACCAATCAAAACAGCATGGTCTATTCCTATTCCGCCCATAATGATAGTTCCGGTCAGTGGGTCGTCATCTGAATCTATGAGAACAAAGACCTGGTCATAACCAAATTTTTCTTCTGGGGCCACGGGCCCAATATAGACAGATATGTCTTTATTTGCATAACCCGGAGCATAGTTTCCAGGCAGAGTCGTATTAAGCCAGTAGTCTTCACCTCCCCGACCATAGTCAATAATGCCATCACTGTCATAATCATTATTTTCATGGATATCAATCATACCATCATTATCAAAATCTCTGGGAAGTGGATCCAGATAGTCCGGCACAGTATCCCTGTCACTGTCAGTCACCAGTGTTGTATTGGTAATGCCTGGCCGAACCCTCACAACAGGCATGGAGGAGCCTCCTAACATATTTCCTTCCACTGACAAATAAACATGCAAATCACCATCCAGGGCTGCCCGGGCCTCTGCAATATCCACATTATCATTTGTCCAGTTATTATTTGAAGAGAGCGCATCACCAGTTAAATCCAGGGTTCCAACAATATCCGCCCAGTCTCCAAAGGCCCCATCAATGTTCATTCCCTGGGGTTGTCCAATATTGTGAAGTTTGGCGTTCTGGCTTCTGATTGCAGGTACAACAAAGGCTGCATTTATATCATCAATTCTCACACCCACGGTCTTTCCAGCATTATTGGCTTCCATGTCCATAGCCAGTATTATATTTTCATATGTATTTGAGGGAATTGAGATGGACGAGTCAAAGACAAAATTTGCAGAATTTTCATCAATTAAATTGAACACGGATGAAATTTCCAGTTCATCAGCATCTATCTGGCCATTGCCATTCATATCCCTGTGAAGAGAGATTTCCTCAATATCATCTAGAAGCGCATCACCCAAAATTGTGACATTCAGTCCCAATACCTGAACATCATCATTTGAACTTTTAAAAGCCAGGTCCAGCAGGGGCACCCGACTGGCAGATATGACGTCTGGAGCAATATCTTCAACAATAATATCAATGGACGCCAATTCATGAGCCAAAATAAAATCTCCAGTGTCTGATTCCCCTGAAGAATCCAGTGAAATAATGGTCATTTTTGCACTATCCATGAAATAATCCCGGCTGGTTGGTACAGGAATACGAACCTCTATCTGGCTCTCAACCACAGCCACCGGCGAACTACCAAACTGTCGAAACCCATTCCAATCATTATTATTTATTGCATCATCAAAGACCATGCACCTAGAGGAACTGTGGGAATTATCCCAGCCATAAATGTCAACCACAATGTCTGCTCCCAGGCCATCAACGGCATAGCCAGTTAATTCATCATCATCAAGGTCAATGAATATTAGGACGCTGTCAACCCCTTCATTTTGACCACCCAGGGCAGTACCCTGAAATTCCAAAAAGGCATATATTGCATTAATATCAAACAGTGTTCTAAACTCAATAAGGTTGATATCTGGATTTATTAATTGATCATCCAATGAATCATAATATGAAGTGGAATCAATCCAATCGGCAAAATTGCCATCAATCTGAATTGGGCTGGTTGGTCCAGAGTCAAACATTCCTGACAGTGCCGGCAATATGGAAATCAATGCAATAAGAACCACAACAAATGCCAGCCGGTAAAAGTTACCCTGGCGCCTGCGCCTTCTCAGTCCCCTGGGCCGTCTTTCCAATTCTGCTCCAAGCCCATTGGTCAAACCATTGGTCAATCCGTTGGTAAGCCCATTTGTTAGCCCATTAGTCAAACCATTGGTGAGCCCGTTGGTCAAGCCATTGGTCAGGCCATTTGTCATACCATTGGTCATTCCGTTTGTTAGCCCGTTGGTGCGGCCCATACCATTGACCATGCCATTCACAAGGCCATTGGTCATGCCCAGGCCCCGTTCCTTGTGAATAAGAAGATCGTTCTTCAACCCATCTTCAGAATCATCCAGAACCAGCATATCGGAGATTTCCTCAACTTCCAGAAGTTCCAGCTTATCCAGTTCTGGTGCACCATGGTCGAGATCTTCGTGGCTCAATTCTTCGCGCGCAACCTCGTCCAGAACCAGCATGTCTGTTATCTCATCAATTTCCAGGTCCAGGGCATCTAATTCTTCATCAATTTCAGATGGAAGTTCCGACTCATCATCCAAAGTAATCAGCATATCACTGAGTTCCTGAATTTCCTCACCAGCGTCTGCTACTGCTGCTTCATCCGGTAGAATTATTTCTTCAGCTGGCTCGTCCAGAACCAGCATTTGATTTAGCTCTTCTATCTCCTTATCCGGGTCATAAGAAATTTCATCATCAACAAAGCTCATGCCACAGTTATGACATGTTTCGGCGCTGGCACTTATTAGAAAACCACATTCAGGACATAGATAGAGACTTTCCTCTGGCTCTTCCTGGACATCTGGCTCTTCCATGAACACCAGCCCATCAATGTCCGGGGTTTCATGCACTTCTTCATCATCAAATTTCATGCCACAATTTATACAACCAGTGCTGCTTGAAGAGATGAATGCGCCACAGCCAGGGCACATGAACAATTCATCAGATTCTTTATACCAAAATCCATCTTGCCCCTCATCCTTTCCAGCAGAGAAGTCAAACCCACATATGGAACAGGCTCCCTGACCCGGGGTGAGGTCTGCCTGGCAATTGGGACAGATATTTGCCTCAGGCTCAACAATTTCTTCCTCGCCAGCTTCGAATGCAATACCACAACTATGGCATCGCTCCACATCTTCTGCAAGGAAGGTTCCACAACTTGGGCACATGAAAAGCCCCTTTTGCTTCTTGAACCAGAACCCGTCCACCTCTATGTCATGGCCGCAAATGCCACATTTTTCCTCGTCTGGAGTAATAGTTGCCCCACATTCTGGGCAGGCCCTTTCCCTTGGCTCATCTGACTCTTCCCCCTCATCCTCCCCTTCAAACTCAACACCACAGCTACCGCAGCTGTCTGCACCATCTGGCAGGAAAGAGCCACACATGGGGCACATGAACAATCCTTTTTGCTCTTTTATCCAATAACCATCTTCCTTCTCTTCCTGGATAATCTCTCCACATTTTGGACAGCTGGTAGAACTTATTGGCACCACAGTTTGGCATTCAGGGCAGAGCATAGTTTCCACGGCGGGTTCCGGTTCAATTTCTTCAACTTCAGTGTCAAAAACAACCCCACACACCTCACAGCTTTCAGCATCACTGGATATGAAAGAACCACAGCTTGGGCAAAGGTATAGTTCAGATTCATCTTTATACCAGTATTTGTCGGCGGCAGAGGGCCCGTCTTCTGCGGCCGGCGGCGCCTTTGTCTTTTCAACAGTGGCCAGTGCGGCCTTTCCAATGTCTGGGATATGCCCTTCCACTCCAGTCAGGTTGGTGCCACAAATCGCACAATTTTCCTTTGAACTATCAACACTGGCGCTACATTCTGGACACATAATGAAGCTTCTTTCCTCGAAGGCGGCCTCAAGCTCATCATCAAATTCCAATTCAGTAACCAGAAGGCCAGCCAGCTCATTTGCCACCTGCTCTTCGGAGCCAATTTCCTGGGCGGTTTCCAGGTCTATTTTTGCTCCACATAGCCCACAGCTTTCTTTTGTCTTGTTAACAAATGAACCACAGTCTGGACATACCACAAATCCGATATCGTCTTCTGAAACATCCTCCACCACGCTCATGATTCCCTGGCCAAGCATGTCTTCCTTGTCCTCACCGGAGAAGATACGGCCACAAACACCGCACATTTCAGATTCCACATGGGTAGGCACACCACATTCTGGGCATTTTGAAACAAGTTCCTCGATATTCATTATCTTTTCATCTGTGTGAATTACAAGCTCAACAGGGGAATGGCAGGTTGGACACTCTTTAGCATCCTGGTCCACAAAAGCCCCGCATTCAAAGCACAGCCAGATACCAAATTCATTAAAATCATCGCCCAGGTCATCTTTGGATATCCCCAGATTGTCCAATACTTTTGAAATGACCCGGTCATATTTATGTTCTGGACGTTTGCCAGGCAGATCCAAAACATCATCATCTGGCAATATTTCCAGGGGCTGGGCAGGAAGTTGCTCCAACAGTCCTGAAAGAATGTGATTCTCTGAATCATCAAAGAAAGTCGCAGGTGCAATAAAAAATCCAGTAATTGAATTCATACCTATCTTTGCCAGGTTCTTGCTAAGGAAAGAATAGGCTGAATCAATTCCAAAGAGGTTCACTATTTGAGGCAAAGCATCTGTGACAATGACCACATCTTCCTGGCGAACCGCCCTCAGTGCCTTATTGATGGCCATATTTACGTTCATCAGGTCCCTGGCGCAGTAGAGAATATTATCTTCTTCCTCTACAGCCACAATGCTTCTGGTCTGGTAGCTATGCCAGTCAATTATAATGACCTTCTTGGGGTCCAGCCCGAATTTATCCATGAGATATTTTGCTTCGAAGCTGGCTGTTATGACGATTACATGTTTCCCCTTTCTGATAGATTGACCAATGGCATGTTTCAAGTCTCCTGAAGAGCCTGGAAGGGCGTATGCGCTGCCACTTTCCCCGTCAAGGGCATTGTCCAGGTGTTCAGGATGAAATCTCATCGTATCCTCAATAAATAATTTCCTGGTGGTCAATTTCTATGCCTGAATTCGTAATTAGGAACGGATGTTTGTAGGGCTCATGTTTTGTGAAGCGCATCTTGTAAATTGTGATGGTCCGGCGATATTCCCCGTCAACATTCTCATAGCCCAGTGATATTATCGAATCAGCAACAAACTGTTCAACATCGAACCTGGTTTTTTGACTTCCCATGGCCTCAGTTATTAGCAAGCTCGTAACCTTCTGGCTTTTCAAAAATCGGCAGAATGCAAAAAGCTCTCTGCGAAGCTCCTCCATATTGCTATAATAAAGTCCAATAGCAGAAATCGAGTCAATGACAAGACGATTGGCTCCGGTTTTACTGATGTGTTTCTCAAGAAAATCCCTCAGGTTCTTGAAACTCACCACACCCAGCTCCATTTCTTCGTTCATGTCTATGTCGGCTCTTATCTCACCAAAATCCAGCAGATGAAGCTTGCCAGATTTTTCAAGTTTCTCAAGCCCCATGCCATAGGCACCAGCGGCTCTGAGCACACTATCTCTGCTTTCTTCCAGGGTAATGAATATGCCTGTATCATCATTCTCCACTGCACCATTGTACACATACTGCATTCCAAAAAGGCTCTTTGCGCTTCCGGCAGGGCCAGAAAGCAAGTTCACAGTATTATCAGGGAATCCCCCGCCAGCCAGTTCGTCCAATCCAATTATTCCAGTTCTCACTCTCATCTAATCACTCCAAAAAATCTTGATGGTAAATTATTAAGTTCATGGCCAATAGCATCCATGGACGCAGCAGCCAGGGATTTTACAGTCAACTCGCCATATTCCTCGGTCTCCAGTTCCAGTACCTTTGTGATTGCCAGAACAATATCGTCCTGGCCAGCCTCAGCATCATTCAAAAGTTTCTGAATTTCCCAACTGGAAATAATATCATCAACATTCCTTCCAGAGAACTTTCCAAAACGTGTTGCCATGTCCTTCAACAATAGCAGATAAATTTCTGAATTTTCAGTTCTGCCAGATGTTTCGCCAACCAATTCATCCAGATCAATGTCCAGCCCAAAGCTATTGGATATTAGAGAATATTCCTGGGCGCTTCTTGTCCTGCCCTTCCGAACCCGGCGGTCCAGAATACCAACATCATAGAGGCCAGACAATCTTTTCACTGCTGTGGCAACATGGGTATTCATCTCTTCTGCAATTTCGCTGGCAGTGACCCAATCATGCTCCTTCACACAAAGAAGGGTGTCAAGAATCCCCTCTGTTCCAAGTATGGAAAGAATATGCTGTATTTCTTCCCTATTCATTCTATCATTCATGATATCACAAACTTCACGAATCGTGAAATATTACTTAACCTTTAGTAATTATTATTAAATATATACGTATGGGTAAATTATACAGTTTGTGAAATATCTAATTAAAAAGATTAATATCCAAGCATATGTTGGAGTCATTCAGATGGAAAATTTCCAGAACCCATTGCATGAATATTTTTACATGGAACAGATTATTTGAAAGAAAAAGAAGAAGTGGGGGCTAGAACTTCTAATTTTTCTAAAGCAGGGTTTCCAAGTAGTCGACAAGGTCCAATAGCATCTGGATGATTTCCGCTTCTTCCTCTGCGTATTCTTCTGTCATCCAGTCATCCACTTTCGGGATGATGTCATTGTTGATCTTGTCGATGGCACCCTGGTAGTTCTCTGCATCTATCATGTTCTGCAGGGCGTTCAACTTGTTTATCAGGGCCTTGTCGTGGTTCTTGTTGGTAAATGCCTCATCTGGCAAAGCGTCTATGATATCTGAGATATCGTCGACATAATCATCGATATCCTCTACTATCAAGACTGTGCCTATGGCCTCTCCCTTCCTTATCTCATACTCTCCTGCCGGGACCTGCTGGCCATTACTTTGCCAGTTGTTCCAGTAATCAGGCATCTCCCAGCCATAGTTCTCATATTCGTAGAGGTCATTTTCATAACAGCGCTCTGTGCCAAGAGTGAATGTCTGGTCCCAGGTCAATTCTGAGACCAAAGGTGCTCTCTCGCCAGGGAGTAAGACACGAACATCGCATGTGTGGATTGTCCAAAACACTGTCCACCCCTCTGCTTCGCTGTATATCAGGTAAGAAGGCGAAGAAGAACCAAGGCTGCCCCAGGCGTCTCCATGGTTTTCAAAGTGGAAGCTGATTGTCTCCCCGACCAGGTAGAATGGCTTGTCAAAGACTATTACCATATCCGGAGTCCCAAGGTGGAAGTCCATTGATTCTGGTCCAGCCCTTATGTTCGGCAATTTTGGCTGAATCGGATTGATGATTCCCCCACCAATACCTGGGTCTATTATGATTAAACCGCCGTCATCTGTATATCCAGAAGCGCGGACGGTCAATACATAATCTCCATTCGGCAAGCCGAGTGTACTGGTATCCCAGTTCCACCAGCCATTGGCACCATTTGCGTTGTCGTACGTCTGTGTATAATCGTACTGCTCGATCAATGTTCCATCATCCGATGTCACTCTGAAAATCCATGTTATTTCAGCTTCCTCGGAGTCAGCACCGTCAAGTGTGGCAGCGAAATGAACAGAGTAACCGTTCCTGTAAGTGGTCGGCTCTCCCGGCCAAGTCTGTGGAATCAGCTCTATGTCATAGAACCCCGGTAAAATCGGGTCTATCGGAAATTCAAGCTCTCCATCTCCTGCCTGCACTGATGCTGGAATGCTCATCAACATCAGGCACATTACTGTACCTATGCATATTAATATTTTATTATCCATATATATCCTTCCTTTTGCAAACCCAGACTCTCTCTAAATCCAGAATTGCTTTTGTTTCAGTGTTGTTTTGGCTTCTTCATTATAATCGATTCTAAAGCCCCCACATCCGAAGAACTCACTGCGGCTCTCCGAACAGGTGCGAAATACTGGCTTGTTTATAAAAAACTACCTGTTATTTTTCTAAAAAAATCAAACATATTAATAACGATTCACCTGTATTTGGCAAATACAATAACCATTTTATCTCTGGAACATATTGCCAACGACGGTGAAACCATGAGCGACAACAGGTCTGAAGCCAATTACATTGTAGAACAGATTGACAAGCACCATGACTGGTTCGGCAAATCATTGCCGATGATTGCATCAGAGAATTTGATTAGTCCACTAGCTAGAGAAATGCTGGTATCAGATTTTCATGACAGGTATGCAGAAGGATTGCCTGGAGATAGATACTATCACGGCAATATCTATGTGGATAAAGTAGAAACAAGAGCCACAGAACTAGCCAAAAAGCTTTTCAATTGCGATTATGCAGATACCCGGCCGACTTCAGGCACAGTGGCCAATATTGCTGTTTTAAAGGCCCTTGGCAAGCATGGTGACCCAATCACCCACACTGCCCTTTCTGACGGCGCGCATATTTCCACTGCTAAATTTGGAGCCGTGGGCATTCGGGGACTGGTTAGCCACACATATCCATTTGACACTCATGAGATGAACATAGATGTTGATGCTGCAAAGCGCACTATTCTGGAAGTCAAGCCAAAAATCGCGCTTTTCGGACGCTCGGTATTTCTTTTCCCTGCGCCAATTGCAGAATTGAGAGATGTACTTGAGGAAGTTGGATGTCCTGTCTGGTATGACGGCGCCCATGTTCTTGGCCTCATAGCTGGCGGAAAGTTCCAGGACCCATTGAGAGAAGGCGCCCATGTCATAACCGGCTCAACACACAAGACCTTCCCAGGACCGCAGCATGGAATAGTTATTGCAAATCCAAAGGACGATAAGATGGCCAGAAAGCTCAGTTCTGGTGTATTTCCAGGAGTTACAAGCAATCATCATCTTCATGCAATG
>DAOVXH010000083.1 GCA_030636255.1 Methanomassiliicoccales archaeon | reverse complement strand
GGAGTGTTCTCCCACAGGTCTACAATATCCTGGCTGCTTGGTGTTGTCTTCATTTTAACAACAACTGAATGCAAATGCATGATTGTTGTTGGAACCTTGACTGCGGTTGTCTGGATGCTCAAACCCTTCATGACGGTCATAACATCTGGACCATGATGGCTTGGAACATTCAGAATTGGCTCTATGGAATTTATAGGGCCGCTCTTGGAGTCCCATGGGTCTGCAGACCTGCGAATCATTACACCTAGAACATTGTCAATACCATACTTCTCCTGAATTGGATAAAGGGTTCTGCAAAGTCCGGTTGTATTACATGAAACAACCCTGGCAAATTGTGCGCCTATTGCATCCTCATAGTTTGACATTGTATTGAATGATAAACCGGTAAGGTCATGCTTTTCTCCGCCCTGCCAGATTGCCTTGACATTGTGCTTCTCGTAAAGAGGTTTGTAATTAGCCTTCTTTGGAGTGCAATCTATTACTATGTCTGCAATTTCCAGAAGCTCCGGCAAAGTTCCAGTAACCTTGATTCCTGCTTTTTCAAGGTCTGGAATAAACTCTTGTGTCGGCGCATAAAATGGAAACCCATTTCTCATGGCATCATGAGCCTCAAAGGTAGGGCGTCTCTTGACTACCCCCACAATCTCCATATCATCTTGCTGTGTAACTGCATCAGCAACACGTTTTCCAATTGTCCCGTATCCGTTAATGGCTACTTTGACTGGCATTATTCCACCTCTGTCAATGTTCTATTTCTAATAGAACACCTGACGCGTGAGGGGATACATTCCCTCTTAATAAGTTATATAGTTTGTTCATTGTTAAAATGGTGCTTTGGTGTATAACCAGGTTATCAGCAGCATAGGTATATAAACATCGTGCTACATATTAACATGATGAGGAGATGCCAGTGAATGCAAAAAATTCAAAAATCAAGTTTCCGCCTGTACTCAAGCTCCTTGTCCGGGGCTACATAATAATAGGATTTATTCTGGCCCTTGAGATGTTTGGAGTTATAACAAATATTGGCGTAATAATTTTTTGCATAACCGTAATATCCATAAGTATGGTTTTTGGAATAGGTTATATGCTGGCTATGCAATCTGGACCAGTTAGAGCCAATAGTTTTAACATCCCAAACACGGTTCTTTTCTTTGTAAAGGGTAGCATGATTATTTATTTCGTATCGCTAATTGCCCAATTTGACATTCTTCCGGTGAGAATTACTTCAATATTGATTTTCATAATAGCCAGTGCCTTGGTATTGGTTGGAGTGCTTAGCTATGTCTATGAGGTTCTGCAGAGGGCCAGACCTATCCCTAAGAAAAGAAAAATGGTCAGAAGATGTGTCAGACCTCGTTGAATTTACAGCTCGATTATGTCCTTTCTTGCAGTTGTCAGCAATTCAGGACCATCCTTTCTTACGACTATATCATCTTCTATTCTAACTCCGCCAAAGCCTGGAATATAGATGCCTGGTTCCACTGTAAACACCATGCCATCCTCCATGATTATGTCCTCTGCCCGGGGATTGAGACCGCCACCATCGTGGACTGCCAACCCTAAACCATGGCCTAGGCCATGTGTGAACAAATCCTTGAATTCTGTTGAGTTTATGTATTCTGCTGCAACAATGTGCGGCTCACTGCATGGTACCCCTACTTTGATGGTGTCAAGGGCAAGTCTCTGTGCCTCTGCGACAGTTTCATAAATTTTTCTCTGCTTGTCAGAAATTGGGCCACAGAAATATGTTCTTGTGATGTCAGAACAATATCTTTTGTAAACTGCCCCAAAGTCCATGAGAACAAACTGCCCTTTTTCCAGAACTGCCTCGCCTGCGCTATAATGTGGCTCTGCACTGTTTTTACCAAATGCCATAATCGTTTCGAAAGACGGGCCTATGGCGCCTCTTTTTTGCATTTCATAGGACATTTCTGCTGCAACTTTATATTCTATCATGCCTGGCTCAATGAAATCTATCATCAATTCTGCAACTTCCGAAGCAATCTCACATGCTTTCCTTAGGGTTTTGATTTCTGCTTCATCTTTAACCATTCTTGTGAGTTTAATGAATTTTGAAATGTCAATTAATTCTGAATTGTCAATTGCATGTTTTTTGATGAAATTGTACATTTTGTAAGTTAGCTCGTCTCCGTTGATTCCTATTTTCTTGGCATTCTTCAGAAGGTCGTCTACAATTTCATTTAATTCATCTATTGTCTTGAACACGTGTAGATTAAAATCGCCCTTGGAAGCGCTTTCTGCCTCAAGAAGTGATGTAATAACATGAAGTTCACCATCTGGATAAAGAACCGCAACACTGCCTTCGAACCTGCCAACCTCCAGCCTGGTCACATAGAAAAACGTGTAGTCCAGATGTGGATCTGTGGCATTTGCTATGACCACTGCGTCAGGAACTTCGTCCATTTCCTTTTCAATATTTTCAAATAATCTTTTTACCCTTGGCTCCATATTTTACACCCAGTGCCTCAAATGAACTATGCAATTTAAATTTTGGGTCTATGAAATGTTGTTCGCTAAGTTATTATACGAAATTCAGGATGGCAATGTGGATGAGAATAGAGGATCTTAGTGTCAATGAGCGTATCTTAATACACCTCAGGGACTATTCCATGGACCCAATCAATGAAGGGGCAGCCATGGGTCAGACCCAGGAGGGTATTGGAGAAGCTATTGGAATCAGAATCAACCATGTTCCCAGGGCCACAAAGAAGCTTCTTGATGATATTTACATAGATGAGGCACTTGTCCATATCGGCGGTCTCAAGAGAAAACGTAAAGCTTACTTTCTCCTAAAAAAAGGAAAAAAGATTGCAGATGATTTGGTTGATGAGTTCAGGGGCCAGAAGGTGCTTTTCCGAGACTCGGAAGGTAATGAAAATCTAGTTGCCATCGACGAGCTTATCTTCAAGGCCAGAACTATCACGCCATCAATCATTATTCTTACATATTTCAATGAAGAGGTTCTTCTAGAAAGCTCCCTGGAGGGAAAGGATGAATTTCCTTATGTTTCCACATTAGATGCTGTCCCGGAACCGGAAATTTTTGTGGACCGTGAGAATGAGATGGCACATCTCAAGAAGAGCATTGATGGTGACAAAAGATTATTGGTTGTCAGTGGCATCAAGGGCATTGGCAAGACAAGTCTTGTCTGGAAGGTTCTGAAGGACTACGAAGGTAGCAAGAATATAATGTGGTACACGGCCCATGATTGGGATTCTGCCAGAAGTGTCGTTGAGGCTCTTTCAGATTTCTATGTGCGCCTTGGCAGAAACGAGATGAAGAAGATGCTGCGTGTGTCAAAAGATTTGGATATCGGAATGAGTGCCGGCGCTCTGTTGAAAGATGTTCAGGACTCTGATTCAATTGTGGTCATTGATAATGTTTTTGATCTAAAAAGAGAAGTTATGCAATTACTTCATATGATATGTGAAAACTCCAGAAATACAAAGGGAACTAGTTTCATTCTCATTACCAGAGATAGAGAAGGGCTCATGGCCTCACCATGCCTGGGAGACCTGGGTGGAAATGACCTGGTAGTTAAGGGTCTAGATCATGAAAAGGCCATGGAGTTTATGAGTCAGCTTGGTATGGAGCCAGACGAGAGTGAGAGAGTATACGCCATGACCCAGGGCCATCCTCTGGCTCTGAAGCTTGTTAATTCCGAAGAAATTGACAAAGTTATTGACACAAAGGGCCTGACCAAGGAAGAAGTATGGGTAGTACGATGCCTCAAGGCCTTTGATGCAATTTTTGAATAAAACAATTAAAAATTAAAAGAGAGGAGGCCCGAAGGCCCCCTATTCGTTTGTTTATTGGTCCTTAAAGCGTGCCAGGTTCTTCTCGTAAAGTTCCTCGGATATTTTGCCGGACTCGAAGGCTTCCCTGAGCTTTACTATTCTTGGGTCTTCCTCGACATCCACTTCTGGAACTTCCTCTGCATCCACTTCTGGCTCATCTAGGTCTGCCTCTTCAGAAGTAATTTCTTCAGATATGTCAACAGGCTCTTCGTCTAGGGTTTCTTCCTCTGGCAAATCCTCTGGCATGCCCTCTTCGGCTGGAATCGGTTCTGCATCGTCTGGTATATCTTCTGATGGCATCTCTTCATCCAGTGGTTCATCGGAGTCTAGTGAATCCATATCTTCAGAGTCCAGTGAGTCCACATCCTCGGATACTTCCTCAATATCTCCATCTTCTGGAATCTCCTCATCCAATGGCAATCCGTCCTCGGGAATCTCTTCTGCATCCAGTTCCTCTGGTGGCATATCATCAACCGATTCTTCTGCTGGTGCTTTACCGCCAATCAATCCGCCAAACATAAGACCTAGTACAAGACCAACCACAAGCAGGACAATCATAACACTGATGGCTGCCCAGTTTGTTCCCTCGACAACAGACATGTAGGAAACAGTCATAATTTCCTGTACTGAATTTCCTGCCCTGTCCTTGCTCTCAATCACTATGGTGTTTGTGCCTGGGCTCAGAGTTATGGCATTCTGGAAGTCTCCTGTTCCATCATCAACACTAACAAGCTTGCCGTTTATGGTAAGGGATGCAACATCCAAATCGGTAATTCCTGAAACATTTAACTGTTCCTCATAGACAATACTTTCAATGTCAGTCAAGCTCAGTTCCGGTGCTGCTGTGTCAAGAGTGATGTTCATGTAATTGTTGGCAGTGTTTCCAGCCACATCTGTGAATTCCATGACCACCATGTTTGGGCCCTCAAGAAGCTCTACATTCTCATATTTGAATGTTCCATCACTGTTCACAAGAACTATATTTCCATCTACCAGAAGCGTTCCTGGCTCAGTAATTTCGCCATAAATTCCAGTGACCCTCTTGTTGGTGGTAGTGCCGTCCAAGGCCACAACACGGTCGAACACAGGTATATCTGTATCATATATTACCTTCTGACTGACTGTCTTGGTATTACCGGCAATGTCTGTTGACTTGATAGAGAATGAATTTTCTCCCTCAAACAGCATGAGATCTATTGTGAAATATCCGTCCGGTTTCTGATCCACTATGCCTGTTCCTCCAGATACCTTAATGACAGTATCAGGTTCGGTCATACCAGTTATGAGTGTGCTTGATGAGCCGGTGTAGATTAAATCTGGTCTATTCAATTCAATCTCTGGTGCAATGGTATCAACAGTGAATACCCAGGACTCATAGCCTTCATTTCCTGTCCAATCGGCAGAGTATACCTCCACCTCATGGCCGCCTTCCTCAAGAGGTCCACTGGGCCTATAGATCATCATACCTCTGGGATAACCACTACCTCCGAACTCCTCATCTTCCACAGCGCTTATTCTAGCCAGTGAGGTGACATCTACACCATCCAATGCCATTCTGAATTTACCACCTTCCACCTCGGCCCGTTCAAGATCCTCTATTTGAATTATTATTTCGGGTCGTTTAATATTTATAATCTCATATGGTGCAGGAGACGCTCCCAAAATTTCAGGTGCTTCTGTGTCCAGTATGATGTCTGCAGCGAAAGCAACCAGGCCAGGTGCATTTCCGGGGCCGATGTATACTATACCACCATATCCGCCATCTGGTGTGCCTCCTGGGAAGCTCCAGGTAACATTGACCTGCTGAATGGTGAAGGCCTTCAATGAAACATTGGACTCAAAGCCGCTAATGCTCTCATTGGTGTCATCGCCTGGATAGGCATCTAGTCCATATCCTGCGACACCTGCGACAATCATACTTATCTTCATATCAAATAGAGCCGGTGGGCTACCTTCGTCTTCTTCACTGCCGCCGCTGGTTACACCCCAGCCATATACGGCAATTATGTATTTTCCATCAGGTGGCAGAATAAGCTTGATATGTTCATTTCCGTCGGCATCAGCACATAGGGCAAATCCACCCATGCTCCATTGGCCGGTGGTTTCCACACCCATGCCATAATCACCATCGTGTATCATATCCTCCCAGTCTATGGTATCGTCACCATTGACATCATAGAATATTGCAAGGTCAAGGTCGTCGCCTCCCTGATCCCATATCTCCACTTCAAGTGTTGATGCTTTTTCAACCTCTATGAACTTGAAGTAACTTGCATATCTGTATGTAAAGATATAGTCACGCCAGGTAATTGCCTCATCCTGGGCAATCATGTCTGCTTCACCTTCTTGCCAGACTTCCAGGTCCTTTTCCATCTCAGATATTGCTGGACCAAGCACAGAAGCTGTTATGCCTGCGTCCCAGTCCATATTTGATATGAATTCAACAGATGCTTGGCCTGCAAGTTCATTGGTGCGTGCTACTACCTTTTCTTCGCTGAGTTTAATCCAACCGCCCTTTGCGCTGATGTCCTCATTTATCTCTGTTCCATTAATATTAATACAATGCAACACAATTAGATTCAAGCCAGACCTCAGTTCACCAGCCAATATCTCTTCGCTTCCTCCTGTGGAGGTGTAGAAAGCCACGGTTCCTGCTGGAGCCTCGCTCTTTGCCACTTGCTCAAGATAGTATGGGCCGTACCTATCAGAATCTGGTTGATGGGAATCATCTTCAGTACCGAAATTCTCAGCAGGTGCGCCAATATTTGGCTTGGCATATATCATAATATCAATATCTGTTGGAATTGCTGTCCAGTTAAGGTCAATGACCATTTTGTAACCGCTGTCTTGGTTATTAAAAGACCCTTGCTCTGGAATGTAGACATAATAGAAACGCCAATCTCCGCCGGCATAGTCATCATTGTCCCACATACCGCCAGACATCTGGCTATTGTTATACATATCCTGGGATATGGTTGTAGCTCCTCCGAAACTGAAATCACAGTTAATTCCACTTACAGTGGCTGCCACTGGTATTGTTATTGTCTGGGCATAATAACTGTAATTGGCAATTATCAGAGTGGTAGCCGGATTCAAGGCAAATATGTTAATTGTTCCAGTGTCCCAGTTAACTGAGTAATCTGCTGTGTCCATTTCTGCCCCATCTACCCAAAGGGTAAGTGAGTCCACAAGTAGATTGTTATTGCTCAATCTTGGTGCTGGTATATCATAGGTTTCACCACGTAGGTACTCACCAGCAGTCAGTGCCTGGGCCGGGTCGAGCATGACTGTTCCGTTTTCCGGGAACAATTCATAATCTGCCGGGTAGGTCAAAAGCGTTGGTTCTGAGTAATTATACCAGGCATATATCTTCCACCATGACATTGTGTCCGGGTTTCCCCACCATCCTGAATCTGTCAATGTTACATATCCAGTATCATTGTCAACAATGTATGTGCCAGTTAACCATGAAGTTTCGCCCCAAGCACTCCAGGTCGGTTCTCCAATACGAGAGTAATCCCAGAATACATTAAGGGTCACATCTCCGGTTATATTGCCATTAGGCAAATAGAATCCCCATGGGGTGTCTCCCTCATCTCCTTCAGTCTGGTATACCATGGATTCGTTCTGGAAGGAACCTGTTGGACTCATCTTGAAAAGGTTGAGGCCACTTATACCATGGCTTAGATTAGCAATTCTGTCAGTGGTGTTGAAAAATCGCTCGGTAGTAATTGGATAGCCAGATGCATCGTATACTGTCTCATTACATTCCTGCACATCGTGGTCTAAATATATTGCACCTTCATAGGTTCCAAGGCCTG
>DAOVXH010000127.1 GCA_030636255.1 Methanomassiliicoccales archaeon | reverse complement strand
GTCTTCCGAGCAGGCAAACATTATGTCCTTGGAATAGACAACCCCTGGAATGGCCTCTGCATATCTGGCCACTTCCTCGGTATCAAGGTAACCATGAATATTTTTACCACAATGACAAACAAAAACTCCAATCCTGGGCTTTTCTCCGACTACCTGTTTCTGGGGCGGGTCTGGAACCGGGACTGCCTTCACTCTGTCAATTATCGGGGCAACAGCCTTGGCAGCGGCTCCACTGGCCATGGCAACACTGTCTGGAATATCCTTGGGGCCTTGATTACACCCTGCAAGAAATACTCCCTCCCTGGTGGTTACAATGGGGTCTGACATTATGGACTTGACCTGGAAGAAACCACTATCGTCGATTTCAATATCCAGGGCCTCTGCCAGCCTCTTGTTTTCCTTTGAAGGCATAATAGCAGTTGAGAGTACAAGCAAATCTACTGTCTTCTCAGTAACTTCACGGGTATGGGTATTCATGTATCTTATTGTGATACTGCCGTCATCGTTCTGGAAAACAGATGATGGCCTGGAACGGATATATTCGACACCCATGTTCTGAGCTTTATCGTAATATTGTTGGAAATCCTTGCCATAGGCCCTTATGTCCATGTAGAAAACACTGATATCCATATCCGGGTCAAGTTCCTTGGCAATGGAAGCCTCTTTGGTGGCATACATGCAGCAAACCCTTGAACAATATGGGAAGCCAAGCTGTTTACTTCTTGAACCGACACATTGAATCCAGGCTACTGATTTGGGTTTCTCACCGTCTGAAGGACGTTTCAGCTTACCATCAGTAGGACCGAAGGATGAAAGCAAACGCTCGAATTGCATGGCTGTAATGACATTAGGATACTTACCATACCCATATTCACGCCTCATCTCTAGTGGTTCGAAAAGCTCGTAGCCAGTAGCAATGATAACACTGCCAACACTAACCTCAATATCCTCTGATTTCTCAAGGAAGGAAATGGCACCAGGCTCGCAGAATCTCTCGCATGAGCCGCAACCCACACATGCATCGTAATCTATGGTGTAAACTATTGGAACGGCCTGTGGAAATTCTATGTAAATGGCCTTCTTCTTTGAGAGTTTTTCCTCAAATGGATTGATTATTTCAACTGGACAAACTGGGGTGCAATCACCGCATCCGGTACACTTGTCCGGGTCAACATACTTGCTCTTGCGGAATATTCGGGCCTTAAAATTACCTGGCTCGCCCTCAAGTTTTGAAAGGTCAGCATAGGTTAAAAGATTGATATTTGGATGTCTGGCCACCTCCACCATCTTCGGTGCTGATGTGCAAATAGAGCAATCATTGGTGGGAAAGGTTTTGTCAAGCTTCACCATATTACCGCCAATTGTGGCAGATTTCTCAATCATGATGACCCGATAGCCCTTGTCAGCGATGTCCAGTGCAGCCTGCATTCCAGAAATGCCAGCACCCACAACAAGAACATCACCCTCCAAGGTTTTCTTAGACTTTCTTAACCTCATTTCAGAGGAAATTTCTATTTCAGATTCATCAGTAATTGCCTGGTCGTCCATCATCACAATCTCTGGAACCTGAAGAAGGTAATCGTCTTCGAGAGGGACATCCTCATAATATTGACGAATTATGTCATCACTCTGGTCGGGCATTTAAACCAGCCTCAAGGCCTTGTTCGAAAGCATTCACATTAAGTTCCACGAACTTCTTGGGCACACTGTCAATTACTGCTTTTTTGACTGCTTCTGGGTCAAGAATTTTGGTTATGCCAATCAATGCGCCTACCATTGCTATATTGGTCACAATCTTGTTGCCCAGTCCTTCGGCAATCTGTTGCACATTCACCCTGTATATTGGAATACCAATGTCATTTCTCGGTACCAGGTCTGGATCCACAATTATTATGGCATTCTCTCTGAGGTCATCCCGATATGTGTCGAAAGCCTCCTGTGCCATGGCAACCACAATATCAATTCCAACAGGCCGTGGATATCCAATTTTCTCGTCGGAGATTATTACCTCGGAACGGGCAGCGCCTCCCCTGGCCTCTGGGCCATAGGACTGGCTCTGAACCGAATTATAATCCGAAAACACACATGCAGCCTTGCCAATGATGAAACCAGCCAGGATGACACCTTGACCTCCGAAACCACAAATTCTAACTTCCTGCTTCATTTCAAATCACCCCTGTATTTTGCATCGTCTGCCGCAGTAACCCGATCAACCAACTTTCCATATTCCGCAATGAAGCCAGGTTTATCAAGATCCTGGAAAACACCTATCTTGTACTTGCCTGCGATTTTGGCCTTCTCCTCATCTGTTCCGAAGTCCATTATTCTATCGTGTTCCTCAACAAGTATCGAATTATTGTCATACCAGTCCCAGAGCTTTTCAATATTGCCCAGCTTGTTCCTACGGCCGAATGCTGTAGGGCAAGGGGACATGAGTTCTATCAGAGAGAAACCCTTTTTCTGAATTCCCTCCTTTATAGACTTTATTGGCTGATAGGGATATGATATTGGCCAACGTGCCACATAAGCTGCTCCAAGTGCAACAGCAAGTTCTGAAATGTTAAAGGCCTGTTCTATATTTCCATATGGAGCTGTGGTGGCAATGCTGTTCTTGGGTGCAGTTGGGGCTAACTGGCCCCCGGTCATACCATAAATGTAATTGTTCAGAAGGATAACAGTCATGTCAATGTTCCTCCTGGCCGCATGTATGAAATGATTACCGCCAATACCTGTGCAATCGCCGTCACCGGTGAATACAATTACGTCATTATCTGGAATTGCGGCTTTCAGCCCGGTGGCGAAGGCCAGTGCCCTGCCATGTGTTGTGTGAAGACCATCGGCGTTCATGTATCCAGGGATACGGGACGAACATCCGATACCAGATGCAAATGATACCTTGTCTATGTCCAGTTCTAGCTCTTCAATTGCCCAGAGCACATAGTCTATTGAAAGACCATGGCCACAACCATTACAGAAAATGGTAGGCAGCATGCCATCTCTAAGATATTTCTTCCTGATTTGCTCACCAGACATTTCCTTCATATTGCTCAATTGCTCACCTCCAGGTATTCCATAAGTTCATGTGGCAAATGCATATCTCCGCCTACCTTTGGTGCTAGAACAATCTCGCAATCTTTCGCAGCATATTCCTTGACAACATGATATATCTGGCCAAGGCTCATCTCTACCACTATTATCTTACTAACCTTCTTGGAAAGCTTCTCGATCTCGGCTCTGGGGAAGGGCCAGACTGTCTTGAGTCTCAGCATACCGACCTTCATTCCTTTATTTCTGGCTTCCCATACTGCACTTTCACAGGGCCTAGCTGAAGCACCGAATGAGACGAAGGCAACTTCTGCATCGTCCAGTTCAATTTCTTCTATAGATGTTAATTTTTCCCTGTCATCGGTAATCTTAGATGTCAGACGCAAAATAAGGCGTTCATGGTCCGGCTGCTTATCTGTAGCTGGAAATCCCTTATCATTATGAGTCAGGCCAGTAACATAAGTGTGATAGCCTGTGCCAAATGTTGGGAAGTCCGGAACCTTGCTGTCCCTTGTCTGTGATTCTGAGAATGGTATGAACTTGTCCTTGTCAACAGTGGCAAGAACCCTTTCAAAGAGTTCCAGTTCATCCTCATCAGGTATCACTACCTTTTCCCTGAGATGGCCAATTTCACCATCTGTCATGAGGCATACTGGGTGCCTGTATTTCTCGGCCAGATTGAAACATTCAATGGTCATGTCCAGGCATTCCTGCACTGTGCTTGGGCAAAGTGCAATAGCCTCCATGTCTCCATGACTGCCCCATCTAACCTGCATCATATCTCCCTGGGCACCCAGGGTTGGCTGACCCGTAGAAGGGCCTGTTCTCTGAACATTGGCAATGACACATGGAGTTTCAGTCATGATGGCATATCCATAGTTCTCCATCATCAAGGAAAAGCCTGGGCCAGAGGTGGCTGTCATAGATTTTGCACCTCCCCATGCTGCCCCTATTGTTGATGCAATACCGGCAATCTCGTCCTCCATCTGGATAAACGTACCTTTCACCCTTGGAAGAAGCCTAGCCATTCCTTCAGCCACTTCCGAGGCAGGGGTGATGGGATATCCACCAAAGAAAGAGCAGCCAGCCAATAATCCACCATAGGCTACCGCCATATCCCCCTGTATAAATTGAACCTTGTCTCCAAGGACTCTTCTTATGCGCACTGGGTCGCGTTCAAATGTCATTACACACACCTCCAATTATAAGCTTACTTTTTGGCTCATCAACTTCTTTTACCTCTTCACGGGTAACTGATATTACAAAATCTGGACATAATAATTCACATAAACGGCAGAAAGTACACTCATTGTTCTCCTTTAACTTGGGAGGATACACGCCGCGTTTGTTCAACTCTGTTGAAAGTTCAAGAGCCTGGACAGGGCATCGCTTAATACATATCTCGCAGCCTTTGCACCAATCTTCTAGTATATCTATCAAATTGTCACCTTTCCTCAAAGTATGTCAAGAGCCCGGGCCAGAACTTCCTTGCCCCTGTACTCGGGGAGAAGTATTGGCGCCTTTATGTCGCTCTTTATATTCAACTCATCCAACTTATTGTTATAATCATCAATATGTTTGAGAGTTAATTTGCCTACATTTCTTGTTTTTATGTATTCGGCAGCATGGAGTCCAGCTCTTCGACCGAACACATTGTAGTCCAATAGGGAATTGCCCATTAGCCTGTTTTTGCCATGGACACCGCCGGTTACCTCTCCAGCAGCCAACAATCCAGGTAAGGCAGTCTCTGCCTTGTCATTAATCTCGACACCACCATTCTGATAATGGTATGTTGGATAAACGAAAATTGGATGCTTGGTCATGTCAATGTCGAATCTCTTGAACTTCCTGTACTCACCAGCCAGTTTTGACTCGATTGTACCCTTACCATGAATTATGTCTATCATTGGTGAATCCAACCAGACTCCAGGCATTCCAGTAGGTGTCACAAGTCCTCTTCCATTCTTGCATTCCTGAATGAACGCTGCTGATTCTACATCCCTGGGCTCCAGTGGGAAAACAAATGGGTCGCCGTCCTTGTTCAGCGGAACAGCACCCAATCCTCGAATCTTTTCCGTTGAAAGAATACCAACCACTGCTTCTGGATATGCATCGCCAGTAGGATGTATCTGGATAGTATCCAGATCTTTCAGGTTTGCACCTGCATGATAGGCCATTACAAGGCCATCGCCTGTTGCACCATAGTGATTTGTAGTTGGGTAATTGGAGAGATGAAGCCTTCCACTTCCACCAGTGGCCATTATTGTAACTTTTGACCTGATAACATAGTATTCATCGGTTTCCATATTGAAGGCAATTCCTCCAGAAACAATGCCCTGGTCATCCTTGAGCAATTCTATGACTGGACAGAACTCCAGTACCGGAATATCAAGGTTTCTGGCCCTGTCACGGACATTACGCATTAGCTCCATTCCAGTATAGTCCTTGGCACTGTGCATTCTGTTCCGGCTGGTACCGCCGCCGGAAAGTTCCTGAAATTCGCCGTTTTCCATGCGGTCGTACATGACTCCAAGGTCAAGATGCCATTTAATTATCCCGGGTGCGTCCATTGCCAGTGCCTTTGCCAGCTCTGGTTTATTGGTGAAATGACCGCCGCCATATATGTCAAGGTAATGAAGTTTAGGACTGTCCACTTTTCTGTCTGCTGCCTGGATTCCGCCCTGGGCCATCATGGAGTTTGC
>DAOVXH010000062.1 GCA_030636255.1 Methanomassiliicoccales archaeon | reverse complement strand
GAGGCAGCGATACGCTCTACTTCCTCTTTCTTGGCTATGGCTGCACTGTTCATATCTCCCTTTGCAGCCAGCATTAGCTCGTTTGACAGACAGGTTTCAATTGACTTTGAATTCTTGTAGGTTGCTTTTACCGCACCCTTGCAGATGTTCCGAAGAGCGATGTCCAGTCTCCTTGCCGAGCTGATATCCACAGCCTTTGGCACTGAAACCCCACCGTATCTCAACCTGGTGACTTCTTCCCTTGGAGTTGTGTTTTCCAGGGCATCAATAAGTATCTGGACAGGATTCTTTTTTGTCTTTCTCTCTATGATGTTAAATGTCTCCATTACAACTTTGTAGGTTTTGGTCTTCTTGCCTGTGTAATCTTCGGTCCTCATCATATTATTGACCAGGCGCTCTACAATATTCATCTTGTTTTTAGCAAATGGTCGGTTAGCATGCCTTGCTCCGGTGTGTGGAACCATAACAGGGTCAAGATTGATATATCTGGCCAGGCCAGCATCACTAACAACAATTTCTGAAAGGTCATATTTGTCGAATAATAGAAGCTTATTAGGTGGAATTCCAATAACCTTGTCCTGTGGTGCAGGCTTTTTTGCCTCTGGCTTCTTCTCTTCTGCCGGTGGCTTTTCAGCTTTCTGCTCCTTGGGCTTGGCTGGTGCCTTTTTTGGCTTTTCAGCTTTTGGCTCTTCAACCTTTTCCTCTTTTTTGGCTGGTTTTTCCTTTGCTGGTGCCGCCTCTTTAGGGGACTCTTCAGCAGGGGCTTCCTTTGCCGGTTTTTCCTCAACTGGCTCTGGTTTTTCCTTTGGTTCCTTGACCACTGGCTGCTCTGTCTTTGGTTCCTCGATTTTTGGCTCAACTGGCTCTTCAGTCTTTTCCTTAACGGGCTCATCTTCTGCCATAATAATCACCTCACAGGTTTCTCCTTTCTGCCGCGAACCATCTCATCCAATGAGACATTGTTCACCTGGATAACCTTGAATCTCACCCCGGGGATATCCCCATATGAACGACCCATCCTACCGCCGATACCTTCAACGAGAACTTCGTCGTGCTCATCAATGAAGTTAATAGCTCCATCACCAACAGCAAATGCAGTTATCTGTCTGCCGTTCTTGATAAGCTGGACCTTGACGCACTTCCTGATGGCGGAATTTGGCTGCTTGGCCTCTATTCCTACCTTCTCCAGGACAATGCCCCTGGCCTGAGCTGAACCTTCCAGTGGGTCAGCCTTCTCCTTGAGCTTAAGTATCCGCTTTTTGTAATAACGGTCGTTCCATCTAAATTGTTGCCTGCTGTCTTTCAGCTTTCTGGCCGTATGTAATCCTCTTGCCAAGTTTACCACCTGTTCTATTGGTCATACTGCAAATTTTACTAATGAAATCTGCGTCCCCCCAAATATTTCCATACATTATCCTTCATGGTTGGGTTGCGGGGGATTAATAACTATTGTATTTATACTTTATTACATTGGAAAAAGATATCTGGCTATTATACTGTAAATTTGGCAGTAAAATCAGCCCTCAACAATTCTAACTTTGCCATTGCTTGAGAGAAGGTTTGCGAACTGGCTTGGAAGCGTCACCATATCATCCTTTTTCAGGTCATAGGTATGCTCTGCTCCCACGAATGAAGGAATGTCCTCAAGAACATGGACCACAATGTTTTCATCTTTCTTTTCTGGCTTTGCTTGAGTCTCCGGTTCACTTTCAATAATCTGTGCCTGTGCCTCTTTTACAACAGGCTGTGGTGCCGTTACTGGTTCAGCCCTGGCTTCTACCTTTGGCCTTTCTGGCACTGTGGGCGGTTCAACACCATCCCTGAAACTCTTAAGTGTGGCAACCAGTAATTCGTACAGTTCCTTGTCCTTCCTGGTCATGTGTTCTGGAGTATTTGAGCCGCCCATGCGGTCTAGTGCTGCCAGTGCTATTTTTCGCTCCCTGATTTCATAGATATGTTTCAGCCGTTTCTCAACCTTCTTTATCTGGTCCTGAAGCATCATTGTCTTTGGATTGGATGGAATCAAAATGGCCTGGCTATATTCCTCTCTCTGCATTGCCAGATATTCTTCTGCCTTGGGGTAGAAGTTGATTGGCAGCTTTGTCAGCACCTTGCTACGGCGTTCGTTTCGGTACACTTCCGAGACCACAGTAAACAGGTCGTCTTCACTCATCCGAGGGGCATATATCTAAGGGTATTAGTCTTTTTGTTAAGCCTTTTCTAATGCAAACTTCAATATCCTTAAACCGTAATGTCCTGCCTGTGAGCATATGCTGGTTTGCCCTTTGGATTTCAGATATGGACGAGACGTGATGAAACAGGTCTTTGACGAAAAAATGCGATTGCAGAACATGTTGCATGTAGAAGCAGCACTGGCTAGAGCCCATGGAGCCGTTGGAAACATACGCCATGAGCATGCAGATGCAATAGCCGCAAAGGCAAGCGTGGATTTTGTTAAACTTGAGAGAGTTTGGGAGATTGAAAAGGACACAAATCACGATATAATGGCCATGGTGAAGGCACTTACCGAACAATGCGGCCCTGCCGGGGATTTTGTTCACCTGGGTGCAACATCCAATGATATTGTTGATACAGTTACGGCCATTCAATTAAAGCAATCTTTGAGCATAATTGAGGATGATTTGATAGTTCTCCAGCATGCCATCGCTGACCTTGCAGAGGAGCACAAGAGCACAGTCATGGTTGGAAGAACACATGGCCAGTTTGCTGTACCACTTACATTTGGCATGAAGATGGCCGTGTATACCAGAGAAGTGCAGAGGCATCTTGACAGGCTAAGAGAATCAAGACCTCGTATCTGCGTGGGAAAGATGTCTGGCGCTGTTGGAACCGGCGCTGCCCTGGGAGAGCATGCAGATGAAATTCAGGATAAGGTCATGGAGATACTTGGTCTTGGAGTAGAGGAGGCCAGCCTACAGCTTGTTGGTCGCGACCGCTATGTTGAATACGCCTCACTCCTGGCAAATATTGCTGCCAGCCTGGAGAAATTTGCAGTTGAGGTAAGGAATTTGCAGCGCTCGGAATTGGGTGAGGTTGCAGAGTCCTTTGATGTTGAAAAGCAGGTGGGAAGTTCCACAATGGCACACAAGAGAAATCCAATAACCTGCGAGAATGTTACCAGCCTGGCCCGCATAGTAAGAGGCTTTATTATCCCAACATATGAGAATGTGCCACTATGGCATGAGCGGGACCTTTCCAATTCTGCAGCCGAGAGATTCACAATATCCCATACCACCATCATTGTGGACGATATGCTGGTAAAGATGTCCAAGGTATTCACAAACCTGGATGTGTTCCCTGAAAAAATGCTGGCTAATATAGAATCATCCAATGGGCTCATAATGGCAGAGGCAGTAATGATGGCACTTGTGGACAAGGGAGTGGGTCGCCAGGAGGCCCATGAGATAATGCGCAAATTGTCAATGCAGGCCAGCCAGACAGGTCTGCACCTAAAGGACCAGATGCTTGAGGACGAGGCAATAACCCAGCTATTTTCCAGGGAAGAGATTGACGCAATCATGAACCCGAAAAGCTATATTGGCAAGGCCGAGAAGATAGTTGAAAAGACTCTTGAAGCTGTCAGATAGGATGCTACGCAGTCACTAAAACACCAGCTTCTACAAAAGCCAGCGCCTTTTCCGCCCTCTGTATCATTGTGGCACTGTTGATTTTCTTGAATATTGATAATGAACGTGTTAGATAATCTCTGGCCAGTTCTGTGTCCCCTTTACTGGTGAGCATAACTCCGCATTCATAGAGCCCGTCTGCCAGGCGATATGGCATACCCAGTTCCTCCCTCAGGGCAATGGTTTTTTGAAAATAATCAAATGATTTGTCATAATCCTCTTTCAGCTGATAGGCAATTGCAAATGACATATATGCTCCTGAAAGACCTAATTTATCATTCATTTCCTCAAAGACATCCAGGGATCTCTGGCAATACTCAATTGACTTGCTGAAATTGCCCAGCTTTGCATAATCCTCACCAGCATTGAACAGGGCCCAGGCATTCATCAGCACATACCCAATGCGGTCAGAGAGATCAATGCATTTCTCGTAGTATTTCACAGATTCCTCAAAATTCTCCATCCTGGCATAGGCAACACCAATATTATTCAGAACTGTGGTAACACCCTTGCGGTCACCAGCCTTTTCAAAATATCCAAGACTTTGCTTTGCATAGCCAACGCCTCGTTCATACTCTCCCTTTTCATCATACACATTTGCCATGGCCATGTATATGTTGGCGATTGCCTCATCATCCTTCTCTTTATTGGCCTTGTGAAGTGCCTCGTCCAGATGTCCCAGTGCCCTGGAATATTCACCCTTCCTCCAGCACACATTTCCCATTGCTCTCAGGGATTCTATGACATCCTTTTCCTTCCCAAACTTCCTGGACACATCCAGACTATCATTGAAATATTCATCTGCAACCTTGTAATCACCTTTTCGAAGTGCCAGGTTTCCCAGTGCCCTTTTTACTGTGGCCAATTTCTCCACATCATCCAGCAGATTTGCAAGTTCCAGTGCATCCTGATAATCTGAAGATGCATCATCCCACTTGCCTGCATTGGACTTTGCCATTGCTAAATTAATTAAATCGTCCAGCTTCTTGGATTTATCAGTCTCTTCCTCGACAATTGTATCCAGGTTTCGCAGTTTCAGAACCTTTTCATATAATTTTCTAGACTTATCGGTTCCGAACATCTTCATGGTGGTTGAAAGGGCATTTGCAAGTTTCGGTAAATCCCCCGGCATAACACATTCTGGGTCAATTTCAAGGTTCTTGCATTGTTTGCTAAGAATGAACTTGCCCATGTCACCAAGCTCGGATTGCATTATCTCTCTCAATTCATCTGAAAGGTTGCTACCCATACCGCCCCCTTTATTCAAACTGGCTAAAAAACGTTTGCATAACATTCTAATAATCCAAGCGGTTTATGGAGAATTAACAATCGCAAATGGGCCCATGGATCAGTTCGGTAGATCGCCACCTTCGCAAGGTGGAGGCCGCGGGTTCAAAAGGTGTTTACATCATGAAAATCCCGTTGGGTCCATTGATTTTTTCTTTAATTAGGGGAATCATTAATAATCTTATAATGTCAAAACTATACCTAGGGGAAATTATGGCCAAAGAAACCAAGACTTCTCTGAAAATTACTGGCATGACCTGTGCGTCCTGTGCTGCTGCCGTAGAGAAATCCTTGTCTGGCCTTGAGGGTGTGAGCTCGGCCCAGGTGAACCTTGGAAATGAAACAGTGGCTGTGAATTATGATTCTAAGAAGTCAGGCACATCAGATTTTAAAGTCACAATCGAGGAACTGGGTTATAATTACATTGGAGAGGAAGGGCAGTTTGATTCATCAAAGGAGGATGAAGTCAAGGCCCAGGACATGAAGGCAAAGCTGAATCGATTTTTAATAGGTTTCTTTGTGGGTCTGGCCCTGATGGTTTTAATGTATCTCCCAGTCACCTACCCAATAGAATTAACATTCATCATGCTGATTGTTTCCACGCCAGTGTTCATCTATGTTAGCCAGCCAATATTTTCTGCTGCCTTTCGCTCCCTGAAAAACCGCAACCTCAACATGGACGTAATGTACTCCATGGGAATTGGTGTAGCATATGTTTCCAGTGTTATGGGAACCTTCGAGATTGTGCTGACACGGGACTTCATGTTCTACGAGACCGCGCTAATGCTGGCATCTTTTCTAATGCTTGGTAGATTTCTTGAGGCCAGGGCAAAGGGAAAAACCTCCCAGGCCATCAAAACACTAATAGGACTCCAGGTCAAGACAGCCATTGTAATTAGGAATAGCCAGGAATTAAATTTACCAATTGAAGAGGTTATTGTTGGCGATATTATTCTTGTGAAGCCAGGTCAAAATATTCCTGTTGATGGGATAGTTATAGAGGGCCAGAGTTATGTTGACGAGTCAATGATATCAGGGGAGCCAGTACCTATTCACAAAGTTCCAGGTGACAATGTTGTGGGTGCCACAATCAATCAGAATAGCATACTCAAAATAGAGGCCAGGAAGATTGGAAAAGATGCTGTCCTGGGGCAGATAATCAGAATGGTGGAGGAAGCCCAGGGTTCAAAGCCACCAGTGCAGCAGCTGGCAGACGTGGCAGTAACATATTTTATTCCTGTTGTTCTCATAATCGCCATTGTTTCATTCGGGGCATGGTATCTCATTGACGGGGTATTGTTAGACGCACTTACGGTTCTTATCTCTGTCCTGGTCATTGCCTGTCCATGCGCATTGGGCCTGGCCACACCCACTGCTATTACCGTGGGAATCGGCCGGGGAGCCGAACTTGGTATTTTAATCCGGAACGGGGAAACCCTGGAGGTTTCAGGACGCCTGGACACCATATTATTTGACAAGACCGGCACAATCACCAGGGGAAAACCAGAGGTTACAGATATACTGGCCAATGATGAAACTTCAATTTTGCAAATCGCAGCCAGTGTTGAAAATAACTCACAACATCCACTTGGCCAGGCTATTGTCAGGGCAGCCAGTGTCCGAAATATTCCATTGAAAGTAGTGACTAACTTCGACACCTTTGGCGGCAAGGGCATAGGAGCCAGCATTGATGGTGCCTTAGCCCTAATCGGCTCAAGAACTCTGATGCAGGAGAATGAAATTTCCACTGAAGAATACGATACCCAGATGTCTGAGCTTGAGAATCAGGGAAAGACAGCGATTCTTGTTGCCAGTAATGGTGTGATAATTGGAATAATTGCCATTGCTGATGAAGTGAAGGAAAATTCTGCAAAGGCAATAGCCAGCCTGAAGAAGATGGGCCTGGAAATTGCCATGATTACCGGAGACAATCCCAGAACCGCCAAGGCCATTGCTGCAAAAGTAGGTATTTCCAGAATACTGGCCGGTGTTCTTCCACAGGACAAGGCCGCCGAGGTGAAAAAGCTTCAGAGCCAGGGAAAAACTATTGCATTCATTGGTGACGGGATAAACGATGCTCCGGCACTGGCCCAGGCAGATGTTGGCATTGCCATAGGTAGTGGTACTGATGTGGCAATAGAGAGCGGAGATATTGTGCTGATGAAAAGTGACCTGAAGGATGCAGTTGCTGGCATACAGCTAAGCCAGAAGGTAATGAGCCGCATTAAACAGAACCTATTCTGGGCATTTGCCTACAATACTGCACTGATACCTCTGGCTGCTGGTTTGCTCACACCATTCTTCGGAATCACATTTGAGCCTGAATTTGCCGGGCTGGCCATGGCAATGAGTTCTGTTACTGTAATATCACTATCACTTGCATTAAAAAATTATTATCCTCCTGCTCTGGCAAAAGATATTTAAGAGAATGGCTGGATGTTCCAGTGAGGAAGATTATGAAACAATACTGCTCAACTTGTGGAATGGAGATGACCTATTATCATCAGAACCAAAGCTGGTACTGCCATTCATGTCAGAAATATGCCGAACCAGTTCAATTTCAGGCACAGAGCCAGCAGGTAATGCACCCCCAACAACAGCAGGCATATCAGCCCCATACGCCATTGGTAGATGAAAAACTGGCCAAATCCAAAATATATGGGGGAATGAGAATGCGAGATTCCACAGACAAGATTATCTCCACCAGATGGGCCTTTGGAATACTGGCCTTCCAGCTTATTGTGCCCATTCTGACAGTTGCCCTTCTGTATCTGTACTTTGTTGGCACCAATTTCAATCTTTCAAACATTGCCCAGATTGCAGTGATAATAGTGATATTCCTTGCTGCAATTGTAATGGTGATATTTCAATCAGCTCTTGTGTACAAACTGGTTGGCCGCAGGGATGAGCATTTCCGCAGGGATGCAATGATGAAACAGGGAATGATGGAGTATCTGGACGCGGTTTCTGTTAAGGAAATGAAAGATATCAATGTAGAACGCTGGACAATGAACACCATATTTTATTCCAATCCAGAAGCCTCCAGGGGCCCTGGTCTATGGGCATTGCTGGTTGGTCTTGTGGCAATCATTCCGGTGATTGGAATCTTTGCCATGCTATACTGTCTTTATTTCCTCACAAGGGACGTTCATGACCATGACCTGAGGCAGAGAGACTTCAATTATCAGTTCCAGCTGGCATTGTACAAGATGGGAAAAGTTAATTCCATTTCATATGACTGGATACCAATGCCAAAGAGAGACCCGGCAGCCTATGTTCTTGTTTCTGTACTCACAATAGGCTTTTTCCTGCCATACTGGTGGTATGTGAACATAGTTGACATGAACTCACATATGAAAAACCAATGGCATTTCGAGGGCCAGCTTATCAAAATGATAGACGAACAAGAGAATCCAAAACCAAACAAGGAGGTACAGAGACCGGATGAAATCCCTACCAAACCTTGATTACAGGCACATAGCCATTGCATTGGGTTTCGGGGCATTGTCAACCCTGTTAGCAGCCTGGGGCGAGATGGGCCTCATGTCTGATACCATGCCACTGACACTTCCATTCACAGCCGAGGATTCAACTCCAATGATGATACTAATGGCAGTCCTCATAGCTCCATTTGTGGAGGAACTGGCAAAACCACTGGGCCTTTATTTTCTTCAGGCCGAGGAAAAGCCAAATCTAACACTAAAAGAATGGGCATTTTTAGGAGCAATGGCTGGCCTGGGCTTTGCAATTGTCGAGAACTTCCTGTATGCTGGTAATGTCAGCAGTGCAGGGGCAGAAACATCTGGAATGCTAATGATTCTCAGGTTCATGCTTCCATTGCACATGATGGCCAGTGCCATCTCCGGATACGGGTTCGGGCTGTGGGCAAAGACAAAGAATGCAAAATATTTCATATACTGCCTTTTGGCGGCCATGATACTACATGGCCTGTACAATCTGGCAGCAACCATGGTGGGATAATATGGAAACAGAATTACCAAAAGGAACATTCAAGCCACTGGCCAAAATTCTTGGCCCCCTATCACTGTGGATGGCCGCAGGCTGGGCAGTTTATCCTTATCTGGTTGTCAAGGTATACGATGCAATGGGCGAGACAGTTAATGCTGGCGAGGTTGAATTATTTTCCTACATAATGGTCCCAACATTTGTTATTCTCGGTATAATTTTCATAATTTATGGATTCACTGGCCAGGAAGTTCCAGATGCTCAGATTAATGCGCTAAACCCAGAGAAGTGGCCCTGCCCAAGATGCTTGAAACCCCAAGCTGCTGACAGTAAAAAATGTGAGAATTGTGGGATGTTTATTAGGAAGTAGTTTTAGCCATGATATCCATGACCACGCCCCACTCTTAGAATGACTATCGGTCGAGCTTCCGGCTGTCAGCCCTCCCGATATTTGATTAATAATAGGCTTATTAAAAACTTGTATATG
>DAOVXH010000193.1 GCA_030636255.1 Methanomassiliicoccales archaeon | reverse complement strand
TTCCAGCGGTATGAGAAATGCCTTTGGAAAAGCTGTTGGAACCGCAGCCAGGGTAAACTCCAATCAGGTAATTATGACACTTCATGTCAATCAGGTAAATTTCCATGATGCAAAAACCGCACTCTGGAAGGCCGGACTGAAATTGCCATCAACTTACAGGATTGAAGTTGTCAAAGGCGAAGCAGTATACTAACCACTGTGTGGGAAGTATACTTTCCATAGGCCGTACAACCTATTTTTCTAAAACTGTAGTTGTTACTCCAGTTTAACAAAAAATATAGGTGCACGGCAGGCTATTCCCCCCGTGAAATTATTTTTCTATCTCACGTTGTTTTATCTGCCTCGTTCATCTCCCCAGATAATTTTGTGTAGCTGAGGTAATACCCTGACATCAATCCCATCTCTGAGAGCCCATTCTGCAAGTTCTTTCAAATCTGTGCCGTCCACCGGAGTCATGACAATAACACAGTCCGGTTGATATTCAATCAAAATACCCTTTGCATAATCATAGTCTTCCTGGCTGGAAATTATAAACTTCAGCTGGTCAGTTGGTCCCAGAAGCTCTATGTTTGAAAAGTCCATTTTATCTGCCTGGCCGGAACCAGGGCACTTAATGTCCATGCTTATCATCAGATAGGGGGAACATTCCAGATTTTCAAGATTAATAGAACCATTGGTTTCCAGTGTCACAAGATATCCATTGTCAAGAAGAGTATGAATGAGCTTTGGTGTTTCTGGCTGATACATTGGCTCCCCGCCTGTGACACATACTTGTTGACATTTATATTTACCAATTTCATCAAGTATCTGGGGTATACTCATTTTATCCCCCTGGTTCTTTGCATATTCAGTATCGCACCATATACAATCCAAATTACAGCCAGTCAGTCGAATAAACACCGTGGGAATGCCCATTGTTGCCCCTTCGCCCTGAATGCTGTGGAATATTTCATTAATCTTCATTTTCCTCACCTTGAACATCAAAATAAATCATCAATCTGGCAGGTATTGGCTCAAACCCTACTTTCTTCCAGAATGTGGTACTATCTTGCTCCTCTTCCCTGGAACCGTCGGCAGCAGCCACTGCAACAGTAGGCGCTCCCATTTTTCTGAAACGCTCTATTGCCTCTTCAACAAGCAAGGCCCCAATTCCTTTTTCTCGTATGCCTGGCTCCACAGAAATCTTATGAATAAATGCCCTGGCACCGTCCCATGAACCAAGTACGAAGCCAATCACCACCTCATCTTCATAGACCAGGAAGATATTGCTTTCCCGTTCCAGAATTCTGGCAAGCGCCTCTGGCCCATCAACCTCCGGTGTCCAGAAATGCCCATTGGCCTTGGTAATTTTGATTGCTGCATCAATATCATCAATTGTGGCCTGTCTAATTTTCATATCTGATTGGGTCATCTATTCCAGCCTCCCTGAATCCTTCCAGCCTTAGCAAGCAAGCTTCGCACTTTCCGCAGGCCCTGGCCTCACCAGAATAACATGTCCATGTGAGGAAAAATGGTACATTCATTTGTTTTCCTTTTTGAATAATTTCTGATTTGCTGAGCTTCAAGAGCGGGGCAATAATTTTTATTGGATTGCCTTCAACACCTGCCTTGGTACCCAGTTCAGCGGTTTTTTGAAATGACTCAATGAATTCCGGCCTACAGTCTGGATAACCGGAATAATCAACAGCATTGGCTCCTATGAAAATACTCTTTGCATCAACAACCTCTGCCAGGCCAATAGCCAATGATAAAAATGTCATGTTCCTTGCAGGCACATAAGAACTTGGAATCTCATTACCAATCTCGTCAAGGTTCTTTCCAGTGTCCAGTAATACTTTTTCGTCAGTAAGGGATGAACCGCCTATTGCGTTCAAGTCAACTTTCAATATCCTGTGGCTGGCAACTTCAAAATGCCCGGCCAGGTTTCTTGCAGAATCCAATTCTCTAGAGTGTTTACTACCATAATCTATTGTCAGGGCATGCACCTCATAATCCTTAGAAGCAATTGCCAAACATGTGGCAGAATCAAGGCCACCAGACAATAGAACTACAACTCTCTGGATGCCCAGGCCCCCTGCCCTATACCCTCGTCAATGCCCACCTTAATTTTCTGAATATTGCTTCCAAGCTCCAGCTGTCCAATTATCTTTTTCATGGCGTACTGGGCCAGCTTTTCCGCAGATATCTTATCAAGTTCCAAAATATTAACATCACATTCTGGAAATGAATATGTTTTTCCCAGGGCGCTTACATTTACCTGGCTGTTTTCCACAACAATAATCACATTGTCTGATTTTCCAGGCATAAGCACGCAGTGATCCAGCTCATCAGCCACAGTTTTCATTGCTCTCTTGAGCTTCACAAAATCATAGACCATGCCAGTGTCATCCAGGTCTCCAGTCAAGTGAATGTGAATTGCGTAATTATGCCCGTGAAGGCGATTGCATTTGTCATGTCCAGGAAGGAAATGGCATGCTGAAAAGCCAATGCCTAGTTCCCATCCATTGAGTTTGAGTTTCATAGGTCTAACATATTGGTCATGCAAATAAAAGTTTTGCGTGTACAAAGTACATGTGTGTTCTTTGAACACAGTGACCAAACATTTATGTAAACCCTTCTGATTGTGCCACCCAATGACCGACGCTAAGAGATTGAATACCATACTTGGCATAGTTGCCATTCTAGTCTTGGTTCTATCTTTTTCGGCCTTTGCATATTCCCTGATTCCAAAGGGGGATGCCAGTCTTGTAGTTGTCAATGATATTGACTATGGTTGGGATGCTATACTCACAGATTTTGAGGTTGTAGATTTTACTGCCTCAGGCGATGAGTATCAGGGTGTTCTGGTTAGCGAAATCTTACTTGATGCTGGCCTTGACAATCCCCAGGACCACACATACAGGTTCACAGGTCTTGATGGGTATCAGAAAGATCT
>DAOVXH010000123.1 GCA_030636255.1 Methanomassiliicoccales archaeon | reverse complement strand
GCTTGCCAGACAAGTGTATTCACTATAGAGCTGATCGCCTAGAACAAATCCTCCCCAGTAAACCTGAACCCAGCCAGTGGTAATATTTATATCAAAATCTACACCCTCTACCAGGACATATACAAAAGACCAGTCATTGTCCCAAACATATCTTATCTCATGTAATGTCTGGACACCCTGGAACCCTGGTGTGTTCTCGTTTTGACCCAGATAGAAACCTTCCTCACCACCAGAGGCGAAGAAGCTCTCATTTCCAACATAAAGGCTGGTGTTGAAATTATTATAGTAATTGCCGCCAGAGGGGTAGCCATTGTCCCAGAAATTTGTGCCGTCGTCGTATGCCTGGTTGTTGTTATCAATGAAATTGTTATTATATACCGTACAATAATCTGTACCTAGAAGACCACCCAAGTTCAAGCCAAGATTATTATTATAAAATAAATTGTACTTGATTGTCCAGTAATTTGATTTTTCAATAATCATTCCTGCCGCTTCATTATTAGCAATATTGTTATTAGTGACCGTGGTGTTTGAGGACAAATATGAGTACATCCCAAAAGTATTATTATGAATAATGTTGCCATCAATAGTATCTACCTGGCTATCTATAAGGAAAATACCATTGTAGCTATCATTGGCACAATGTGAAAATATTCCTATTAATTGAGAATTGTAACAATATACACCATCACGATTCAGGATAACATTGTTATTTACCAACGAAGCATTATTAGAATTAAATAGATGTATTCCACTATCTCGGAAGTATTCAACAGAAGGAAAACCACTCGCTTCATGCAGATAACAATCCCTAACTTCAAAATACTCTGAGGTATTCCCTATATAGATGCAATACCCAAATCCAGTCCCATCAATGTCCCATCCCTCGATTATCCACGGGCTCAGCTCGCTGCCATCCCCAGCAGACGCAATCCCAGGAAAATCCGCATCCGAGTCAATCCTAATAGGCGCATGTGGAACATAATTAACCTCATCCCCTACAGGCATACTGATTGTTTCTTCATTGACATCTGACCCCACAACGTAAAAACTGTTCAATAACAGCAAAGCACATAAACAGGCAACCCAGCTCCTTATCATTCCCGCACCTCCCTGAATACTCAAGGATATAGGGAGCAATATGATGATGATTATATTTGCTTTTATGGGTTAGAGCTTCTTGTCAACCTTCTTCATGACCTCCGCAATCGTTTATTTCACGCATGTGTGATTGCGGGCTTTTTGATATTTTGCTAGCTAGCTGTTTTCAGACATATCAGGTCGGATTCTACATATGGTTTGATTTAGTTGTCGAATCCAACAATCATTTTCAGATTGCTGCGAGCCATATGGCATTCAATTTACTGTGAAACGTTTTCATGCCATTGTCGAACGCTTTGCGTTCAACGAACTTGACTGTTAATGTGCCACAGATGGTCACAATTTCTTGTCAACCTTCTTCATTACCTTTGCCAGAAGTTCATCGCCGTCCTTGGCTAACTTTTTACATTCTTTGAGCATTTTGTCATTGTATTTTTTGTCGGTGATGCTTGGCAGATTGATTTTGACGTTCAGGATTGCACCGTGCATTCCGGCATTTGCCATTAGTGCTCCAACACCAACATCGGAAATTGATGCTTCCAGGCCCATGTCTGCCATTTTATCGGCCAGTATGATAACTTCATAGCATTTCTGGGCTGTGTCCAGTGGCATATTGATGGCTTCCTTGAATGCATTCTGGATTGCTTTATCGCGGATTTTGATTTCGTCTTTTGTGCCCTTGGGCAATTTATTGGCATCCAGCACTCCATTAAATGCCTGGGTATCTGCATCCACATTGTAGACTAATGCTGCCTTCAGGGCCTCGGCTTCCTCTCCGACCTTGCATATTTTCTTGTAATCTTTCAGGAAATCCTTTCCCCAGCTCAGGTTTGAAACCATTGCCACAAGAGCAGCGCCCTGTGAACCGCCCAGTGCGGCAACACTTCCACCGCCTGGAGCAACTGAATCTGTCTGCACTTCGTCAGTGAAGTCCCGCAATGTCATGTCAACTAACTGGCACTTGTCTCTTAGCACGTATTCTACAACCTTGTCTTCAATGACAAATTCACTGAGGTCACGCATACCCATTGAGCTGACTGCCAGTTCTATTAATTCCCGCTCTGGTAATCCAGTAGGTTTCAGCTGTTTTTTCAGGTAATGCTCCCCGGCCTCAACCATTGAGGCCTTTGGCATGATGCCTACAATCTCGGAGCCAGTAACTCTGAGTCCTCGGTCTGCTGCAAGCTTGCATACCTCGTCGAATACTTCGTGGACTGGAGTTATTTTGTAATTTGTTAGGTTGATAGATATCTGTGCCTGGCCATACTCGTCAATAAACCAGCCAATTGCCTTGCAGTGGGTGAACTTTCCTGGCAAGGTGACTTTATTTCCGTTCTTGTCCTTGAATATCTCACCGTCACGCTTGAACTGGGTCGGGCTCTTGGTTCTCTTGACCCTGCCCTTCTCACGGATATCCAGTGCAATGTCAAATGCGTATTTTTTCTCCTTGGTATTGAGATTGATATTGTAGGCAATGAGAAATTCCCTGGCGCTTGTGGCCATTGCTCCGAACTTTGGAACAAATTTAGCTGGCCCGTAGTCTGGTTTTAGTTTCTTGTCCTTGAATCGTGATTTTAGGCCTTCATATTCTCCGGCCCTGACAAATGATAAATTCTTTCTTTTGGAATCGCTGGCAGATTCCTCATAAAGGTAGACTGGGAACCCAAGTTCCTTGCCAATGCGCTCTCCAACTTTCTTGGAAATTACAACACAATCCTGCATGGTTACGCCGCTTACCGGAATAAACGGGCAAACATCGGTTGCTCCGAATCTTGGATGGGCCCCCTTGTGCTGTGTCATGTCAATGAGCTCACTGGCCTTCTTCACTGCCAGGAAGGCGGATTCTGCTACACTTTCCGGGCTTCCGAAAAATGTAACTACAGTACGGTTGGTATCAGCACCCATATCTGCATCAACAACCTTTGAGCCTTCGACGCTCTCTATCTCTGCCACTATCTGGTCTATGATCGATTTATCCTTACCCTCGCTGAAATTCGGTACACATTCCACTATTTTCTTCACGGTATCAACCCTCTGATTGAGTGGGATATTGTGCCCCTAAATTTAATTGTTGCCTTCATGGAAATTAAATAGTAAGAATTGTTCCGGGTTTACAGGCGATATCATGAAAATAGCAATACCCAGTATGGCCCCAGGAGGCCTTGAATCCCCAATATCAGGACATTTCGGACACAGTGATGTGTTTACAATGGTCAGTATAGAGGACAATAAAATAGCAGGCGCAGAAATAGTTCAGAATCCACCACATACCCAGGGCGGATGTATGGCTCCGGTGATGCTTTTGAAAGAAAATGGTGCAGATGCCATCATTGTCACAGGAATCGGTATGCGCCCGTTAATGGGCTTCCAGCAGGTTGGAATTAAGGTATATTCTGGAGCAGCAGGAACCGCAGAGTTCGTTATCAATGAATTTTTGGCTGGCAGATTACAACTTGCAGGCGAGGATGTTGTCTGTGGCCATAGCAAGACCGGCGATTGTTGAGTCCACTGGGAGAAGCATTAAATATACCTCCGAGATGGCGCAGAATCATGGAGTTGAACTTCGCCCTGACAGTAATCATAGCGGTATTTGTCATTGTTGACCCGCTGGCCAATGTAGCATTCTTTGTTGCACTTACCGATGGTTATAGCCGTCAGGAGAGAAATGCTGTCATTCGAAAGACCATATTGGTTGCAGGTGGAACCCTCTCTGCATTCGCGCTTCTTGGCCATTTTATATTCGAATTATTCAGTATCACCATTCCAGCGTTCAAGATTGCTGGCGGTTTACTGCTATTGACAATAGCTTTCTCCATGCTTCAGGGCGGTAGGCCCAAGACCAAGGTAACTGAGAAGGATAAGACCGAAGCCTTGGAAAAAGAGGCAATAGGCATTGTTCCACTTGGGATTCCTATCTTCGCAGGCCCAGGTTCCATAACCACAGTCATGATATACATGAGCGAGGCAACATCCAGCGGCTGGAACTGGGGACTCATTGCACTGGTGTATCTGGCAATTCTCATAACCATGATATTGTCATTCCTTATTCTGTTCTATGGCAGGAGAATATTCGAAAGAATGGGACGCATGGGCGCATTGGCATTCTCCAGGGTCATGGGACTTATTCTGGCAGCAATGGCAATACAATTTATGTTAACAGGTATAATTGACTTCATGGTAGAGTATGGCATAATCTCTGTATAGAATATGCTACCTTGAACAATTAATCAAAATTTAATGCAATGAAAAACAATCATCATGGGATAGTGTTATTACCCTGCCTTCTAGGGTCTCCTGCTTCCTTGAAATTTCAAGAAAATCAATGCAGTCAAAACAGTAGCCCATACGTCGATCATCAGGCAACATTACAAGAGGATTTCCACATTTCCGACACTCACCGTGCATGTCTGCATAATTTTCGAATGTCCGAATATCTGGCCTTATCACCATAACGTCATTTTGCATGTCCATCCCCCCGATGAAAACAGTACAGTTACGGGGTAAGAACTTACTATATAAATATTCTATGTACGCATGTATTTCTATGCCCATTTATGATATAATTAAATTGGTTAGAAAGAAGTATAATCTATAGAATATGTGTCAATTAATTACCTAATTATAATCATTAGATTTTAATAGGGTTTGGACAATCCCCCGCCGTGGTTCAAATGTTGGTGGCTGATGTACAGATTAGACTAAAGAAAGGCGTGGCAGACCCAGAGGGCAAGAATACTAAGAAAGCTCTTGAATTACTGGGATTCAGCCAGGTTGCCGAGGTCAAGACCTCGAAGTACTTCTCGATACACCTGGATACCGATGATGAGGCATTGGCAAAAATCGAAGTTGAGAAAATGTGCCAGAGCTTATTGGCAAATCCGGTTATCAATGATTATTCCTACGAGTTCAGACTTTTGAGGGATTAAAGTGTCCCTTGAAGGCCTCTACAAAACAATGGAAGCTCCATTTCCTCTAAATGAGATTCTGCTGAGCCAGGCAAATGATGAACAGCTTATGGCATTAAGCCAGGAAAGTGGCACCGGGCTGAGTCTGGACGAAATGAAGGCCCTTGTTGATTATTTTGGAAAGATAGGCAGAAATCCGACTGATGTTGAATTGCAATCCATAGGCCAGGCATGGTCCGAGCATTGCTGTTACAAGAGTTCCAGACCTACTTTGAAGGAGTTTGTTTTTGGAATTGACAATCCCCAGGTTATTGACCGGGGGGACGCTGGAGTAATGGAATTTGATGAACATCATGCTTATTCACTTCGTATAGAAAGCCACAATCACCCGAGTGCGGTGGAACCTTATGGCGGTGCAGCAACTGGCATTGGCGGAATTGTCAGAGACGTGTTATGCATGGGATGCCAGCCAATAGCACTTATTGACCCTCTGTTCTTTGGCAAGCTGGATACCCCAATAGAGGCATTACCAAAAGGCACAAAACATCCTCGCTATCTCTTTGATGGAGTTGTTTCCGGAATTCGCGATTATGGCAATCGAATAGGTGTGCCAACTCTTTCAGGTGGAGTATTCTTTGATGAATCTTACACTGGAAATTGCCTGGTGAACGTAGGATGCGTTGGCATTGCCAGAAAAGAGCATCTCTACAAGAACGCTGTTGGCGGAGTGGGGGACAACCTTGTACTGGTTGGAGGAGCTACTGGCCGTGATGG